>JABDFY010000033.1 GCA_013286365.1 Alphaproteobacteria bacterium | reverse complement strand
TTGATGTACTGTATTCCTTTTTTAGCCAACGATATTGGCAATATTTAGTTGGAAAATTACGGTCACCGTCAGGCACAAGACACTTCGCGTCAAGCCCTGGAATTTTACTCATTCTTTCGTTGTGGAGGTCGAGCAACTCAGGCGTATAAGTTCCGATATTGACGTCGCTAAAATTAAAATGCCTGCTCACGGCATTTCCGCTGCTTAAAACGTTGTAGCAATGATTAAGAAGATCGGCAAATCCAGTTTTGTCGCTGAATATTTTGACCAACTCTTTCTTAATCCGCACACCCTGATCTTCAGTGAATTCGACATCGTGTATGGCAAATGCTTTGACAATGGCATCAGCTGTTCCCTCTTGAGGGCGAAAAGTACCGTGCTCAATGTTTTTGACAGTTTCCGGTGAAATCTTTGCGGCTTCGGCAAGATCGGCTCGTGTCCAATCTAATAATCCTCTTGCTGCTCTTAATTGGGCGGCTGTGATCATGATTTATTTTTCCCACTTGGCATATAATGTGAACCCACTAAGCAATCCGCACTCACGAAACATGATTGCTAAAATACATGCATACACTTACCTTTTATAGGGCGCCATGTTCAAGACCCCCATTTAGTTGCGCTGATACAAAAAGTCAGCTTAAGTGTTTAACCATTTGTAAACTATAAATAATTGTGCGCAACTAATTTTAGTACTTTATTCCCTTTCATGGGGCATGTATAAATTAACGAGGCGGTTCGTAGGTGGTGTTGCCGCATAAAAGCCAACAAAACAGCCAAAATACACTGCGTATGTGAGTAGAGGGTATCAAGTTATGAAGCTGGAAGAAACAATAAATACAAATAATATCAATGAATTAGATGATAGCGGTCATTTCGATGCCGTTGATTTGAAGCGATTCTCATCGGCTGTAGGTAGTCACTGGATGCAACATGCCGATAAGGAGCAAACGGAGCGCCTCGTTTCCGCTAATGAATTGACCTCACTCAGTGCTTTGATTGCGTATGTCGCTCATTTGCTCAGCGATAACGAATTTCGTATTGAGCGCCAGATTGCCGACCGTTTCAATGTGCCGAATGTGAAGTGCCTGCCATCTACAAAATTTGACGAAGCTATCCGCTTTCTCGTTGAGCAGGTACCGACCGAAGTAGAGACCGTCTAGGCGAGCTATTCATCGTTTGGAGCGGGTGAAGGGAATCGAACCCTCGTCGTAAGCTTGGGAAGCTTCTGCTCTGCCATTGAGCTACACCCGCATCAATACATAAGAGATTAACAAACTCGCGCTGGAATGTTGTAAATAAATTCCTGCCCAGCCCATTTACTTGATTAGGCCCGACAAATCAGCCTCTAACTTCTAGCGCAAAGCCGAGTTTTGGCCTAGATTGTTTATTGCCTAGGGCAGTAAACAAAGTTGGGGACAAATGATATCAAGGCCTATGCAATACAGCGCGACCACAAGACACATTAGGGTCTCCGTTCGGCCCGTTTATCTCGAGGATCAGTCGGCACCTACCGATAGCCATTTTGTCTGGGCCTATCAGGTCAAGATCGAAAACCTTGGCAAAGAAACCGTACAATTGCGTAGCAGGCATTGGCGGATTACGGATGCTCGCGGTGAATTACACGAAGTGCGTGGGCCAGGTGTGATCGGTGAGCAGCCAGTTCTGGAGCCAGGGGATGTCTATGAATATACCAGCGGCACGCCGCTTGCGACGCCTTCAGGGATCATGATGGGTGAATATCAGATGGAAAACGAACGTGGCGAAATGTTCGACATTGAAATACCGGCTTTTTCTCTCGACAGTCCCTATCAGCCGGTACGGCTTAATTAGAGCGGCAGCTTAATGGATAATTCTCAACTATCTGTCAGTTGGCAAATCAGTGAGATACCGCCCGAGGATCATGAGGCTATCGTTGCCTTTCACCGCGATAGGCGAACGGCTACTGATATTCCAATTATGCCCGACTATGCTTATGCCAATATCGCCCACGGTCTCTACGAAAACACTTGGCGGGAACATTTTCATCAAGACAAAAATAACCCTTACCGGACGGGAGCCTATAAGGCGCACATCGATGGGAAGATTATCGGGTTTGTGCGGTTTGGAACGATCACCTTTCCCAAAAAAGAAGAGTTTAAGATTTATGGATTGACGGATTGGGGAGAATTACTCCAACTCTACGTCCACCCCGATTATCATCACCTTGGCCTAGGTTGGGCTTTATTCAGACGTGCCACGCAGCAACTGGCTGTGTGGGGCGTCCGTCAGATGTTGCTCAATGTCTACGAAAAAAATTATCCGACACGGCGATTTTATGAGCGTTGCGGCATGATCTTGTCTCACGAAAAAAATCGGCGCGTCGTACGCAATAACATCACTTTCGATGTACCGTGTGCCTATTACATTTTGCCCGATGTTCAGGATTATGTTAAAAATTTGAAACCATGATTGACTTAGGTTTTTGTCAAATCGATGAGATTAAGCCAGAGGATTGTGAGGCTATCGTTAACTTCCATCGTGTTACACGCACCGTAACCGATCTCTCCCTAGCACCTGATCTTGCCGAGGCGAATATAGCCGACGGATTTTATGATAGAATATGGGCCGAGCATTTTAAGACGAAAGATAAACAGGAAACCAAGGGGCGCGCTCTCAAAGTCAACCTTGAGGGTTGTATTATCGGAATTGTTCGCTATGGCCTCATTCCAAATCTTCCCTATGAACCTTTGGTCAAGCACGGCGCCCATGGCTGGGGAGAACTACACCAACTCTACATTGATCCGGCCTATCAAAACCACGGGTTGGGCCGTACCCTCTTTATACAAGCTACCCAAGATCTGGCTTCGTGGGGTGCAGCGCGCATGCTCGTGCGCTGTTTCAGGGATAATTCCTTGACGCGGCGATTTTATGAGCATTTGAGTGCTCAATTTTTATGTGATGAGCTAAGCGTCGTTAAGCGCAACGGTAAGAACTTTGAGATCCCAACATCACATTATGTCTTACCCAATTTGTCAGACTATGTTAGGCAGACTTCATGACAATCCGATCTATTACCTATCATGCACAAGTCGTGGGGCCAAGATTGCTCGTTCTTGGCGCTATTCATGGCAACGAGAAGTGCGGCACGATTGCCATTGAACGCTTGATGACCGAGATCAATGCCGGGCAAATAGAAATTAAACGCGGTCAAGTGACTTTTGTGCCGATCTGCAATCCTCGTGCTTATGTTGAGGATAAGCGGTTTATTGAGCGCAATCTTAATCGCTATCTGGTACCAACACCCCATCCAAAATATTACGAGGCGCAGCTTGGCAACATTCTATGCCCTATGCTCGAAGCTTGTGATGTACTGCTCGATATTCATTCTTATACGATCGGTGGTGATGCGTTCGTGTTTTTGGGGGCGACGGGAACACCGGAAGATGCTTTTGCCGCCAGCCTTGGGGCTGGCACGCTCATCACCGGTTGGCAGGAAGCCTATGCGGCTACTGGCCGAAAAGAAAATGTCGCCGATGAAAACGAATCGACCGGCACGACAGAATATGCACGCCAACATGGCGCCATAGCTGTCCTCTTAGAGTGTGGGCAACACAAGGCCCCGCAATCGGCAGAAGTAGCCTATAGGGGAATTACTGGGGCTTTACGTCACTTAAAAATCATCGATGGGTCAAAAACGGAAGCTGTGGCCGCACCGCGTCTTGTGACTATGACGCATGTATTTTATCGCGATGATGAGGGTCAATTATCGAAAAATTGGGGTCATCTTGAACCCATATCGAAAGGCCAGATGCTAGCTGAATATAAGGACGGCAAAGCCATTCGCGCGCCGGAGGATGGTTTTATAATTTTACCGCACGCCAATTGTCCGATAGGGGCCGAATGGTTCTATTTTGGCACTGCCTCAGCTACGCGTTGACAAATCTTTTGAGCCACACGCGGTTTATATTTCCAAAATATTCAATTTGTAACCATAAAAATCCTCCAAGCAGCAGAGGTACAATTGGCAGTCCGTGGAGATTGAGCCAGAAAATGAAAAGCGGTAAGACCCAGACGATAAGCAACATGAGCTTGAGGCGCGACAAGAGTGGGCCATAGGATACGATGGCGAGCAGGCTTGCTGTAACCATGACGAGAGCCGGAATGCTAATTTGGAACAGATCCGACGTTGGTGTGAATTCTGCAAACACGCTATTGAAATGAAACCAACCAATGAGCATAGGCGTGGCCATGGCCATAAGGAGTACTAAGGTTGGTTTGGGGAGTGAACCTTTGCCGGCCACGGCCAATACGGCAATAACGGCAGCACTGAGGGCTGGTGTATCATAATCGAGAACATATGGCGTCGCTAAAAATGTTGCTGTTAGAAGGACAGCGCTGCGTAAATCCGAGGAAAAGGGCTTTGCGAAAGTACGCCCAACGACATAAACGGCCGCGGCCGCACAACAGAGGGCAATGGCATAGGCGGCGTCTAGCGGCAAGCCAAGTAAACGTGCCGACATAAACGGAGATAAGCTCATGGCAGAAAATACATGTATAGGGAGATTTTCAAGCGCCATTTTTTCGTAGACAAGACTTGAGTCCAAATAAAGTCGCCAAGGCTCCAACCCCCACAACAGTATACTGAGAGCAATCAAAAATATTGTGGTTGCGGCAGCACTTAAAAAGCACTTCCAGTGACGTCCAGCTATCAACGCAACAGGAACCAAGAGGCCAAGCTGCGGTTTAATCGTCAAAAGGCCAAAAAGGATGCCGGCGGCGATCGGTCGCGCCTCAAGGAGGCGCAGACCGCCAACGAGAAAGGCGGCCGTTAAAAATCCGGTTTGCCCGCCATTGATATTCTCAAAACTGGAAGGCGCTAAAGCTAGGGCCAGCGACAGGATCCAAGGTTGTGGGCGCTTATAAGCAACGGCCACCAGGTAGATTATGAGTGTCGCGATAGTCCATAGACCAAGGGCCCATGGATAAGGCATCAAGCCTAATGTAAGAAGCAATGGAATAAAATGTGGTGGGTAGCTCCAGACATGGAACATGAGCAACTTGTTCAGCATGATTTCTTCGACCCGATGGAATTCGATCAGATCGAATAACACGTTCGTTTGTCCACCGAGTGCCAACTTTGCCGCTACCCAAATATTCAGAAAGTCATGACCAATAACGTTGCCGTTGGTAATAAATAAGCCATGTCGCATAGTTATGATCTGATACTCGGCCCAGAGGTAAATGAGCGCCGGAATTAAAAGTATGGGAATTAGCGCGTAAACAGAAACAGGCCAGTTGGATAGTATACGTTTTGATGCGCCTGAACCCATTGGCTTGGCTCGGAAATAGGCCCTCATTTTATTCCAGTTAAGGGCAGGTGTTTTCTTTTTAATCCGTGATTTCATATCAACGGTACCACAGTGAGGGACACTGTAGTCATCAAGTGCTTGGATTAAAATTTGGTAAAGCTCAGGCGCTCGGGTCCGTGAGGGGTAAGGAATTCATGGCTAAATCGAGACGATCCCGGGCTTAGGCGTCAATATTTGTCGCATTAAGCGCATTTTCTTGGATGAAGTCCCGGCGTGGCTCGACAACATCGCCCATCAGGGTCGAGAAGACCTGTTCGGCGACATCAACCTGATGCACTTTCACCTGCAACAATGAACGTACCGTTGGATCAAGTGTGGTTTCCCACAGTTGCTCAGGATTCATTTCGCCAAGACCTTTATAACGCTGAATTGTCAAGCCTTGTCGGCCCTGTTCCATCACGGCATCGACCAGGGATATGGGGCCGGCTATTGTTGAAACTTTATCTTTGATGGCCAGCTTGGCTGGCGCTTGGAACCAATTTTGCAGATCGGCCGTCATACCATCCAGCCTGCGCGCTTCAGCGGCACGCAAGGTGTCGGCATCAAGCGTAAAGCGGCTGGCAACGCCGTGACGGTTACGGGTGAACAACATGCCGCCATTGGGGGCGGATTGACCTTTCCAGCCACGCTCGCCTTCTGGCATCAGCGTATCAAGACGTTTTGCGACATAAACTGCAGCTTCCTGGGCTTTGCTGGTATCGACGGTGAGGCCCACAGCTAACGCGCCGGCAATGGCGGCCTGCTCGACCACAGACTGGTTACCGACTTTGCGATTAAGCGCTAGGACAGCCGTTTTTGTAATGCGCGCCTGTTCGATAACTTTGCGTAAGATCTCGGCTTTCAGGGGCTTTCCATCATGCAACGTGACGATGGCATCCTCGATGCCGGTGTCGATGAGGTAATTCTCCAACGCTCGGTCATCTTTTAAATAACGTTCTTTGCTATTGCCTCGCTTGATACGATAAAGCGGTGGCTGCGCTATGTAGAGATATCCACGTTCAATCAACTCCGGCATTTGACGGAAAAAGAATGTTAGCAAGAGCGTACGGATATGGCTCCCGTCAACATCGGCGTCGGTCATAATGATGATCTTGTGATAGCGCGCTTTAGTGGCGTCAAATTCTTCTCGTCCGACTCCGCAGCCGATGGCGGTAATTAAAGTACCTATCTCGGCGGATGAAAGCATCTTATCGAAACGCGCACGTTCAACATTGAGAATTTTGCCGCGTAGAGGAAGAATGGCTTGAAATTGCCGCGAACGGCCTTGTTTGGCTGAACCACCGGCCGAATCGCCCTCGACGATAAATATTTCTGATTTTGCCGGATCACGTTCCTGGCAATCGGCAAGTTTGCCGGGCAGCGAGGACATATCGAGCGCACCTTTGCGCCGCGTCAGCTCGCGGGCTTTTCGTGCGGCCTCACGTGCCGCCGCAGCTTCGACGACTTTGCCAACTATTCTTTTGGCATCCGCCGGATGTTCTTCAAACCAAGTGTTGAGCATTTCCGAGATCACCGCCTCGACAATGGGTTTTACTTCCGAGGAAACTAGTTTTTCTTTGGTTTGTGAGGAAAATTTTGGGTCAGGTACTTTAGCCGACAAAACGCAAGTAAGACCTTCACGCATATCTTCGCCGGATAAGGCGATTTTTTCTTTTTTCGCAATGCCGCTGGCTTCAGCATACTGATTGACTGTGCGCGTCAGGGCTGCACGGTAACCAGCGAGATGTGTGCCACCATCTTTCTGGGGGATATTGTTTGTGAAACACAACATGGTTTCATGATAACTGTCGTTCCACTGCATGGCACACTCAACCGTGATGCCATCTTGATCTTTGCGACAGGTAATCATCGGCTGGTGAACGGGCACTTTCGAGCGGTCAAGCCACGCGATAAAAGCTTCCAGGCCTCCATCGTAATGAAGAATGACACTTTTGGGCTCGACGCCGCGGGCATCAGTTAGCGTGACGTTCACACCTGAATTCAGAAAAGCTAGTTCGCGCAAACGGTGTTCGAGTGTAGCAAAATCGAATTCGGTGTGTGTGAATGTTTCGCGTGAGGGCAGAAAGGTAACCTCTGTTCCAGTCTTGCTGCTTGCGTCGCCCTTTTTAAGGGGTGCTTCAGCTTCACCATGTTTGAAACGCATGAACCATTCAGAACCTTGTCGCCAAATGCGTAGATCTAAAAATTCAGAAAGTGCGTTAACAACGGAAACACCTACGCCATGCAAGCCACCGGAGACCTTATAGGAATTTTGATTAAATTTGCCTCCGGCGTGCAATTGGGTCATCACGACTTGGGCAGCTGAGACGCCTTCCTCGGCATGGATATCAACTGGAATGCCGCGACCATTATCACGCACAGTACAAGAACCATCAGCGTTGAGAATGACCTCGATCTTGTCGCAATGACCTGCAAGCGCCTCATCGACCGCATTATCGACGACTTCATATACCATGTGATGCAAACCGGAGCCGTCATCGGTATCGCCGATATACATGCCAGGCCGTTTACGTACGGCATCAAGTCCGCGCAACACGGTAATCGAGCCTGCGCCATAATCGTTGGGTGGCGTAGCTTCAATGGCTGCTTGTGTCATCTTCGTCTTCACTCTTAATTTGGGTTAGAAAAAAGGGGCTAAATCCCTGCAAGATCTAACAAAATGGTCCCTATCGAATCGAAAAAAGATCCTAGCGGAAGTGGGGGATAAGCACCAACTTTTTATTACACCTAGAGTGATAAAAAGATCAATGAATATAATAGCTTAGGAGCCACAGTCGGTGACGATTGGTTGATAGTTTAAAGCGTGGACAAATTTGATCAAATCCTGCGCCCGAATAGTTGTGGAAGCGGCATTATGGAGCGGATGATAATTTACAAATTCGCTCATCAGCATACTGTCATCCAAGACAACAGTGACGCGTTTTTCCTTGTCATTGAGGAGGGCAAAAGGCGTTACTGAGCCTGGCGTCAATCCTAAAATTTCGAGCAATAATTCGGGTTTAGCGAAAGAAAGTCGCGCCGCACCTATTCGCTTTTCTATTTTGTTTAAATCAGCGCGCTTTGCACTAGGCATGACGACAAGCCAGACCTTATCTTTTTTGTCTTTGAGAAAGAGGTTTTTGCAATGCAGACCAGGAATTGTACCCCAGAGTTCGCGACCTTGATCGACTGTAAATATCGGTGGATGTTCAGTTGTCTTATGCTCAATACCGAGTTGGTCAAAGAGATCAAACAACTGTTGGGGTGTTGCAGGCATGGATGTGCTCAAAGTTTTAGGGCCGGGTTTACCGCCGAAATTGGCTGATAGGATTAGCGATCAGTATTAGCAACGGGGGCCCACAGGACGTCATCAATTTTTTCAAGACCCGCACATAGCATGATAAGGCGGTCGATACCAAAGGCAAGCCCCGCGCACTCTGGCATTCCGTAGCGCAAAGCGGCAATGAAGTCCAAATCCACAGGAAGGCGCTCACCATAGAGTTTTTCCCTCAATTCCATATCTGCTTGAAAGCGGCGCACTTGTTCATCGGCGTCAGTTAATTCGCCAAAGCCGTTTGCCAGTTCAATGCCACAAATATAAAGTTCAAACCTTTCAGCCAGACGTGTGTCTTCGGCTTTGGGGCGCGCCAACGCCGCCAGGCTGATGGGGTAGTCGTAGAGAAAAGTTGGAATTTCTCGGCCAAGCCTTGGTTCAATTTTATCCGCCATAATGCGAAAGAAAATGTCTTCCCAACTATCGTCTGAGGCCAAGCGAATTCCCAGACGTTTGGCATCTTCAAATAGAAGTTTTGCCGTGGGCTGACGCGGGTCGGGGGCGCTAGCAAGCAAGTCAATGCCGCAAAATTGTTGGAAAGCATCAGCTACACTTAATTTTTGCCAATCCCGAAATGGATCACACTTAACGCCATCGCGGGCAAAGTTTTTGCATCCCGATATGTCCGCTGCTGCCCTCACAAGTTTTACACAATCTTGCATGAGGACAGATATATCGGCGTGGACACGATACCATTCACACATAAGAAATTCTGGGTGATGCAACGCCGAACGCTCACCATTTCGAAAGCAATGGCTCAATTGAAAAATTCGCGGCATGCCTGCCACGAGCAATTTTTTCATCGTTAATTCGGGGCTGGTATGCAAATAGAGCGTTTGCCTAGCGCCGTAAGGCTCTTTGAGTTCCGTTTTGAAGGTTTGTAAATGAACCTCATTGCCAGGCGAGACCTGTAGAACAGGGGTTTCAACCTCGGCAAAATCTTCGCTGGCAAAATACTGGCGCGCGGCAGTGATGACGCGTTGACGCAAGGCGAGATAAGGTTTGCGCCGCGCAAAACGGTCGGGATGCCACCAAGGGGCATTCACAGGTGATGTCATCAGGAAGGGGGGCTATTAGAACGAATAATGCATGCCCATATTAAGCACATGCAAATCAACCGGCTGATTGCCACGACCGGTAAAAACTTGATCACCGGATGTAACGCCGGTTGAAATACCTTCTTTATAATCAAGCGAAAGATCCCATTGCTCGCCGAGACGATACGTAACGCCGCCACCTATACGAAACAGTGGTGCCATATCGCCGTTCTGCATGTTGAGGCCGGTATTAATACCTGTCTGGCCATAAACAGCCATACCCATGCCACCAGCGAGATATGGATGGATAGGGAGTTTGGTGCCGAAGTCGTAATTGAAATCGTAACTGCCATCGACAAGGAGTGCATAAACGCGTTGATCGCCATCAAAGGTGGCAGCGTTGCCAAGTTTGAGATCATCGCCTATGGCATCGCTAATACCGTTCATATTAAGGGGATCAACGCCTGCGGTGGTTCCGGAATAGAAGCTACTCGAGAGGGCAAAGTTTCCTTGATTTGTCTTGCCGCGGTAGATATCGCCGTTATCATTTCCGGCGAGGGCCTGTGTGAGCGGCAGAGGGGTCGAGTTTATCTGAGTTGTTGTCGCATGAGCGTGCGTCGTGCTTAAACACGCAATTACAGCTGCGATACACGCAATCGATTTATGTAATCCATACCCTTTGAGCATTGGAAATCCATAAGAGACTTAACTAACCACCCGGGTTGCTATACTAGCCAAAACGGCGGCTTTATGGCAATTCCTGTTATATTATGTCGTTAACCAATAGTTCTCGGCATATATTTGAAAATCAATGATTTATCCACTGGGAAAGAAATTCCTGTCTGGATTTTAGGGTCTTGGCCGTGGTTAGCCGGCAACAGGCTGCTTGATTATGAAAGTAATGGCTCGGTTGTTTTAATCCATATTTTGTTTAAGTATAACGGAATATTCACTTGGAATTTTTTATGAGGCGATAGTGCCAACTGGTTTAAATCAAGCTCACGATATTATTAAAGGAAAATTCGGACAAGCATCAAGAACCGAACGGACTGTAGGTGATGGTTTTGCTCCAGAATTTACTTGGGGCTCGCTTTTGTATGTCCCTAATGGAAAGCGCGAACCGGGTTTTTTTAGATCGCTACTGTTGCGACGTTTTCACGGCAATTACTGCTCGCGCGGCAGAATATCGGTCGGCAACCAAAGTCGCAGATTTGTCCTTATCATAGGTGGCCCCGATCCTGATTATCATGCCCAACTTAGAATTGCAGACGGCTGGAAAAAAATGACTTTTCGGGGAAGGGTAACAGACTACCCCAATCACACCGAGGAAGAGGGCGTTTGGAATTGGCATAATGGCGATAACCAGCGTTTTACTGATTGGGTGCAGCGCTGCACCGATTATCCGTCAAAAAATTCTGCAAGACCTTGGCAGCTAACGAGGCAAGCTTTTCATTATCTCGTACCTTAGCTTATAAATATTCAGTCGCAGAGTGTCTCTAGCAGATATTTTTTGGTTACAGAAAGAAGACTAGGCTTAGACAATTCAGCAAGACCAGTAATGCCGATAATCAGCTTTTTTGCTCCGGCAATTCACTGGTGCTTTGCGCCAACACCTGTAACGCATCAGCAAGTTCTGGACGTTTACGCATAACAGCGGCTTCGCCTTCGTGGATGGCCTCTTCGGTGCGATCAAACTCTAGTAACCCCAAATGACCAAGACGGGGGGCTATGTGAACGTCGGGTGGATCGCCGGCAAGACGTGAGCGCGTTATGCGATCCATCATGATGTTAAGTGACGAGGTCATGACGCCAAACATACTCGGTCCATCATAATCGCGCCGAAAGACGCGGCGCGTAAGACTATCCATCAACGACACTTTCTGCTGCTGATCGGTTTCTTCGAGTAATTGCATTAAATCAAAACCTGCTGCGGTTGGTACAGTAGCGCCAGGTCGGCGCGATTTACCGATGATATCGGCGCTGAGATTGACGGCGATAACCATGTCGGCGCCAAGGGCGCGGCAAGCGGCAACAGGCAAGGGGCTGACGAGGGCGCCGTCGGCCAACCATCTACCGTCAATTTTAACCGGCGGAAAAATTCCAGGCAGTGAAAAGGAAGCGCGCATGGCTTCGGCGAGATCGCCTTTCTGTAACCAGATCTCGTGACCGGTAATGAGATCTGTGGTGGTCGCAACAAATGGAACAGGTAGTTCCTCTATTTTCACATAGCCGATATATTTGCGCATTTCATCCATGAGCCTGCTGCCCCCGATGAGGCCACCGCTGCGCACGCGCATGTCGAGATAACTTACGATTTTGCGTTTGTTGAGTGACATGGCCCATGATTCAAGTGAGTCTAACTTTCCGGCCAAATAACAGCCGCCGGCAAGGGCCCCTACCGAGCAACCGGCAATAATGTCAAATTCGAAGCCAAGTCGCTTAAGCGCTCGAATGACGCCGATATGTGCCCAGCCCCTGGCCATACCGCTACTGAGTGCCAATCCGATCTTGCGCTTTGGGGGGCGTGGAGTAAGACGTTCGTCAGGCATTTAGTGTTCCTAAAACTGAGATGAGAAGTTGCTTCAAAAAACCGCTGTGGGCCCTATGATAGACGATAATCCTTTACCTTTACTTTAATCTGGACGTGAGCTTGACCCAAACTTCATCAGTAAAATCCGGGCTTAATGCAATAAATGCAGGGGCTTCTGCCAATCTTGCTATGCTGCAACGCGGCAAACCAGCCACGACACTGACGCTGATAAAGCGGCTCTTTCGGGGCTATCTACGTCTGCATCTGGGCGGATTTGTGACCGCGACATTTTTTATGATTCTGACGGCAGCGATGACAGGGGCTGCAGCTTACATAATTAAACCAATTACCCAGGGACTAGGGAGTGGCCGTGGTCCTTACTACATGCTTGGTCTTTGCGGGCTTGTTCTTTTGATTTTTACGCTTCGTGGTATTGGCACTTATTTTCATACCATTATTATGAACCGTATCGGGCAGCGCATCGTCACAGATGTACAACAGCAAATGTATCGTCACTTGCTATCATCTGATTTGGCGTTCTTTCATGCCAACTCATCGGGTCAGCTCATTTCGCGCCTGACGAATGATGTTGGCGTGTTGAGGCAGGCAGTCGGCGAATGCATGACAAGTAGTATCAAAGGAGGGTTTACGCTTGCCTTTCTCGTTGGTGTCATGTTTGTCAATAATTGGCGTTTAGCGCTAGGTGCGTTTATCGTTTTTCCAATCTCTGCATGGTTTGTTATCCGCGTTGGAAAGCGCATGCGCAAACTGTCAACCAGTGCGCAGGTGGAAACCGGCAACTATATGTCTTTACTCAGTCAAACCTTTCAGGGCATTCGCCATATAAAAGCTTATGGCATGCATAAACTAGAAAATGAGCGCATGCATGAAATAACTGAAAATATATTTAAGTTAACTGTGAAAGGGTTTCATGTAAGTGCAATGACGAACCCCATGGCTGAGATTTTAAGTGGTGCGGCCATCGCCATCGTATTTATGTATTGTGATTGGCAGGTGGCACACAATCTTACAACCACAGGTGCTGTCTATTCTTTTATTGTCTCATTTATCCTTGCCTATGATCCGATTAAGCGAACTTCCAAGGTGAATGCTCAATTCCAATCGGGCCTTGCTGCTGCGGAGCGTGTCTTTATTTTGCTGGATGTTCCTCCCACCATTGTCGATCATCCTGATGCAAAGACGCTCGCCGTAAATGACTATTCCGTAGCCATGGAAGACGTTGTTTTTTCTTACGCAGACGGAACGCAAGCACTCAATCATCTCTCGGTAAAAGTTGCCAATGGGCATACAGTTGCCATTGTCGGCCCCTCTGGCGCTGGCAAGTCTACGATCATTAATCTTATCCCGCGTTTCTATGATGTTCAATCTGGGCGCATAACAATTGGCGGTATTGATGTCCGTGATGTGACATTGGAGAGTTTGCGAAGCCAAATTGCCCTTGTCAGCCAGGAAACAGCTTTATTTGATGATACCGTCCGCGGCAACATCGCTTATGGCAAGCCTGGAGCGTTGATGGAAGAGATTGAAACGGCAGCCGTGGCAGCTTTTGCTGACACATTCATCTGCGCTCTTCCGCAAGGCTACGACACAATTGTGGGCGAGCACGGCGTCAAGCTTTCTGGTGGCCAGCGTCAACGCATAGCCATTGCCCGCGCCATGTTACGCAACGCTCCAATATTGTTACTTGATGAAGCCACGTCAGCACTCGATAACGAGTCTGAACGCGCCGTTCAGGCAGCTTTGAAACGCTTACAGCAGGGTCGTACTACAGTTGTTGTAGCCCATCGTTTGTCAACGATTGTTGATGCCGATCTAATTATTGTGCTTGAGCATGGCGCGGTCGTTGAGCAGGGCACGCATACGGAGCTACTCTCCAAACAAGGTGTCTACGCTCGACTCTACGGCATGCAAACTGATTTTTCCTGAGAGGAATTGATGAATAAGGGACATTTTGTCCGGCGCATTGTGGGATGGGTCTTAACGCTCGCGCTTGTCTATGGCGTTTTCTGTCTGGCGTTGGGAGCCATGCAAAAGCGCCTCATGTATTTTCCAGATCCCCTCAATTTTGTTCCTTCGGAATGGGCATTGAAGGAACTTCAGCCACTTGAAGTTAAGACCGAGGATGGGCTAACGCTCAAAAGCTGGTACAGCCCAGCGAAAGAGCGCGATAAGTTTACGATTGTTTTTTTCCAAGGTAACGCAGGCCATCTCGGCTATCGCAACTATAAAGTGCGTCCCTGGCTTGATGCTGGTTATGGCGTCTTGATGGTAGGCTACCGGGGTTTTGGTAATCCTGGGTCACCATCAGAGTATGGTTTGTACGAAGATGCACGTGCCGCCATCCAAGCGCTGCATCATCGTGGTGTTCCGGAACAAGCGATGGTGTTTTACGGCGAATCCATGGGCACGGGCGTTGCGGTCCAAATGGCAACGGAATATGACGCTTCGGCATTAATTTTAGAATCACCTTATACGTCTGTGCCCGACGTTGCTGCTGACCGCTACCCCATGGTGCCTGTGCATCTTTTAATAAGGGACAGGTATGATTCGTTAAGCAAAATCAAGGATGTGCATATGCCCTTATTATTGCTCCACGGCGAAAATGACCATGTTGTGCCGACAAAATTCGGTAAAGAGCTTTTTGAAGCTGCTAATGAGCCAAAGCAAGCAGAGTATGTAGCTGATGCCGGGCACAATGATGTCTATAATCTACGTGTTCAGCAGATGATATTACAATTTATAGCAAAATTGCCTACGGACGCCCTGCTCGAGACTAGTCATTGAACCACACACCGGCCTAAATTATCACCCGCATATTGTATAACAACATGATGACCCTTACCGCCGGGAATAGGGCAGCTAACACTTGTCATACCGACGGCGTATTTATCGCCAATCTGTATGACGTTGCCGAGATTGGGGGGCAGCGGCAACATATCGCACATAGATTGTATAAACACTGAAACGTTTTCTGCTGTGCCATCAAATCTAGTTTGCGTGTTTAAGTTGCGGTCAGTCAGAAAACCATAACTGTTTATATCTGAGTTGATGTATCCCTTACCCGCTATGTAGCAGTGGGTTTGAACTGTTTCAGGCGCGTAACTAAGCGTCCGGCTGATTTTCAGCAGATCCTCTTGGCTCCAGCGTGAGCTCGGATCTACTGAGATATCCATTCTGTGGGGTAGTCGAGGATCGTTATCGTCTAAGGCAATCGCAACCACCGTAGTTGGTGATCCAGGATTTATGCGTGGCGGGCCCGCATCCACCGATCCGGGTATTGGCGTAAATTGTCCGTACTGAAGTTGTGGTTGGGCATCTGAGCTTGGTGCCGTTACACTTGTGGTATCTTTAGATGTGTCAACGGTGGGGCTCGTTGTAGTGCTAGCGTCAGGCGTTTCCTTCGGCTGTTCTGGAATGTAAGGATTAATAACAGGCCTGTTCCCGTTGCTTCCGTCGGTTGGTGGTAGAAGCACGTTACCAGTTGCCTGAACCGCTTGATGGCTCATCATAAGGACAAAAAAGGTAACAGTTACAGCTAAATAGTGCTGGCGCATTTGATTCTCTTTTCCATCTATCAATTTTTAGGTATGGCGGTTAAAAAAGCAATAATTCTTTGGTGCAAAACCGGAATATATGATGAAAAAAGGAGAAAATTGGCATAATACCCTGCTCTTTGGGGTGTTTATCGTTCTGGCATCGTTAATGCTATTTTGGCCCCGTATGCTTGGTGATTTGCCAAAGGGCGCCCCGTTATTTCCACAGTCGAGCATGGATATAGACTTAGCGGGTGGAAAAAAGATTTCCTTTAAGATTGAAGTAGCAACAACCCCTCAACAGGAAGCATTCGGCCTCATGTTTCGAAAGTCGTTGGCAGATGACGCCGGCATGTTTTTCGTATTCAATCCACCTCAAACCATAAGCATGTGGATGAAAAACACCTACATTCCACTTGATATGCTGTTTGTCCGTGCTGATGGGGTTATTACAAAGATAGTGACGAATGCCCAGCCTTTTGATTTAACACCCATCACTTCCAATGAGCCTGTCGCGGCTGTCGTTGAAATTAGCGGCGGTGAGGCGGCGCGCGGCAATATTCAAGTTAATGACAAGGTCAGTCATCCTCCATTTTTGGGACCTTAAGCTTAATTTCTGTATATTTAAGGCAAAGGTTGCCCGAGCAGCGAGTTTCCGTTACTCATAGCACGGCGGGGCGTAGCGCAGTTTGGTAGCGCGCAAGTTTTGGGTACTTGAGGCCCCCGGTTCGAATCCGGGCGCCCCGACCATATATCCAACACACTAGGTTTAATCTTCAAGCCGCCTTTCGGGTGATTGTTTTATTTCTTAAAAGTTGCAAATTCCAAGAGAAACAGTGATTTGGGCGATGTATTAGTTAAGAGTTAATGTATTTTCTGTACAATTTCTTGTTGGACTAGAAATTAAGAAGGAGAAATTTCCTATGCCCATCGCGCTGAGCAAACGCTCACTGCTCTATTGTGTAGCGGCAATTTTGCTGAGTTTGTCCAACGCCGTTTATGCTGCAGGCACTACTCCTCCAACAAACATCGAAATGCTGCCGCCGACGAATGCGTCAGGAGTTTGTCCCTCTGGGTATAACCAAGCACTAATTTTCACGGGCAATCCCAATGGCGCGATCAACTGTGTTCCTCTTTCAATGGACCCCGTTACAGGCAATTTTACGAGCGATCTTGTCGTAAACGAAAATTGGAGTCCTGACCAAGCTCTTGAGATCAATTCAAATCAAATATGGAAATCGGTCACCAAAGGCGATTCTACACTCTATTTCCAATACAACAATCCGGGCGGAGCGGTTGAGATCGGTGGCTCTGGTTCCGGAAACAATTTGATCGTAAATGGTTTTCTAAATATTATTCCGGCTGGAACCGTACCGACCGGATATCCAACTGGATGGGGCGGAGGTATTCACACATGGGACCTTTATGCCAATGGTTCGGTCGCTGTCGGTGATACGTCTGGAAACATGAGTGCCTATATCACGAACGGTAACAGCGGACAGGTCTATGCCAACAGCGAGATCATAGTCGGCAGTGCGGCAGCGCCGGTGACAGGAAATGGTTGTACACCAAATGGAGCACTTGCCAGTGATAGCACAGGAAAAGTCTATAATTGTATAAGTGGCACGTGGAAGTCTTTGGGAGGCGGATCTCTGGTCTTGACCGAAACTGTTTCTGGTGGAACAGGGAATGTTACTTCAGCGAGCGCTCATGCACTTTGTGTGCAGTCTTCTTTCGCTTTCTGGGCCCCAGGTCACCTTTATACTATCAATCCTATCACTGTGGAGAATTCCAATGGCACCTGGAGTACGAGAAATAATAGCAGCTCATCAGGTGGAACATCCTGGAATGAAACACTGAGTTGCTACGATATTCAGTAAAAAAATTTGCCGTATCGCTCTTATGGGCTGCAAAGACGTTTGCCAGAAATCAAATGATAGATGCAGTGCGTATAACGATGGCGTAGTTACAGCCTTTGGCGGTTTCGATTGCGGACAACTTTTTATGTGGCAAGACTGAATAGTCGTTCGATCTTAGCTTGGAGAACTTCAGGGGTACTGGGCGCACTGTAATGGTGAACCTTATGCTCACTATTATCCGAATACGTTGGATAAGGTCGAATTGAATATCTAATACATACTTTCAGGTAATTCAGGTATTTCTTTGGCTTGCACGATCTTCCATGAGGCGATACCTTGTTATCCGTGTATAGCGACGAGGCATACATATTATTAAGGAGAAAACACGATGTTGGTGCGCATTTATCGACCAACCAAAACATCCATGCAATCAGGCCGGGCAAGGCAGAGCTGGCTCGTAGAACCAATGCTGGCAACACCACGTACACCAGAGCCTCTGATGGGGTGGGTAAGTGCTGGTGATACTTTAAGCGAACTTCAAGGGCGGTTGTCTTTTCAGTCTCAAGAGGAGGCGGTTTCATTCGTTAAGCGCCATGGCTGGGACTACACTCTTGAAGAGCCGGCTGAAAGAAGCATTCGTCCACGCAATTATTTAGACAATTTCCGGATCATTCGCCCCGAAGATGAAGAAAAAAAGCAGTCTTTCTAAGGGAATGCGGTGGAAACCAATTCTTAGGTTTCAAGTTCCATCATCCTACTCAAGTGCCCTTAGCTCAGCTGGATAGAGCAGCTGCCTTCTAAGCAGCAGGTCAGAGGTTCAAATCCTCTAGGGCACGCCAACCAGGGATGAATCGGTGTACTGGCAACTGACGTTAAAAATCCCGTAGGCCTTATGCCAATCTGATTACCAAACGAACCAAATTGCCTGTGTTGAGTTGAACGGGTAGAGCGAACTCATATATCCTGTTTTTCTCCACCATGTTTACTTTTCAATCAGGCACGGTAATAGTTAAAGCCTATCAACTCAAAACGGCCTCTAGGCTATCCTCAGATGAAGCTCATACCTTCCATCCTTATCCTCCTAGGCCTTCAATCCGTCGCTTTTGCCGCTGATAATCCAGCGGTACAATGGACCGACTCTCTCAAGGTTCCAGAACAAAATCTGCCTAAGCTCTCAAGCCTTCCTAACCGTCCCGGAATTGTTGTTGGCTTGCGCCGTATCGGAGAAACAAAAGGGCCTTCGGTCGGAATATATGATCTTACTGACGGAAACCAGTCCATTTGGGACTTACCGGCAGCGCTTTTCAATACTGTCCCTCAGCCTGATCACTTAAGTGAGAACTTTATTTCGCTCAGTTATGCGCAAAATGCGCAACAATACCTGCTAGCAAGAGGCGGTGAGATTGACCTAATCCAAAAGAGCGGAAGCTTTTCACCTCTTCATCTGCAGATGCCCGGTAAGCTCAAGCCCTATCAAGGCATGCACGATTATGCCCTGTCATCCGACGGTAAGTTCGTTGCTTATAGCCTCTACACCCGAGATCAAGCAGATAAGCAGCCAGACGGTTTTGGCAAGCTTTATATGGACTTATTTTATCAACGCACAGAAGGTTCACAGCCAATCAGTCTTGTCAGCGGCCTCGACATCGACAATTACATACCGGCTTGGAGTCCCGATGGAACGAAACTTGCTTACTCAACACGAGATGGCGGCTTCGGCATTGTCGATCTAAACGGCCACAAACTTTCATCCGTTTCATCTCCGATTCAGCAAATCGGGTCTCCCCAACCTATTATGGAGATCAAATGGTCTCCCGATGGACGTAAAATTGGCTTTTTGCTCAAACAAAAACTCTATGTCTCCGATGAATCCGGGGTCAAACCGGTAAATTTTGGGCGTGAGGATGTTCAAGTTAATGATTTCGCGTGGTCACCTCAAGGCGACCAATTGACTTTTCATTCCAATTTTGAAGCAGGTGCGCAATGTGTTCAGAATTTAGCTCATAAATATGAAACAGGCGGGTTTCCTTGTCTCAAAATGTTTTTCTTGTATATGGCCAATACGGATGGGACAAATCTGAAGAGAATTACTAACCAAGCAGAATACTGGCCGCGTGACATTTTTTGGACAAATTAATACGCGTTTTACATTTCCTGTTCACTCCCAGACTATTGCTAAAGGTATAAAAAGGCGCACTTAAGCCTTTCTGCGAAAGGCAGCGTCACCAACTCGCGCCCAACGGATTTGTATTCGCG
>JABDFY010000032.1 GCA_013286365.1 Alphaproteobacteria bacterium | reverse complement strand
GGGACTGCTCCAGTCAAGTGGGTCGCCATCACGCACATTTTCGACATTGGGCATGCCGCTACAAAGACTCTGAATGGCGCACGTCGTTGACATTTCATGAATTTCATAAGTTTTAGCCTCGGGCTTATAAAACCGGCACGAAATCATGCGACTGTGAACAACGTTGGGGGCATTGGGATTATTAAAACGGTTCAACATGGCTTTTTGATTAGCGGCTATTTTTTGTAATTGAGCCGGGGCGTTTGCCGCATCATTCCAGGGGTAAACGGTGCCGTTAACAACCACACCCTGATCGGTAATGGCGTAAGTTCGACCCCTAAAGTACCACCACGGAGCCTGGCTGCAGTGCAAATTCTGATCGAGCATACAAACCATCATATTATAGCCGCGTTTTAGTTTGCCGCACTCTGTAATGATTTGGAAAGTTAGCACACCTGTGCTTTCGATAAAGTATCTTCCCTTGCCCGTATAGGTACAGTCGCCGCCAAAATCGCCGGTTGGAAATTTCATGACATAGCTATTGCCAGTTGGATTGCCGTTGGCCATCACAGCAGCAAATCTTGGTTCTGGCGAAGCTGCTTCAACTGTAAAAGGCCGGCCGGTTTTATCTATGCTAGCAATTTGTGAAAGTGTTGGACTAAAGATACCATCTCCAGGGTTTGCTAGAGAGTGTGTTGTACCGCCTTGTGTCCATGAAGGAGCATCGAGAGAAGTAACAACATCTGTGTTAGATCCGGACGGTTCTGCCGATGCCGCAGACATAACCAGGACAGCGAACATGATAAGCAGAAGTGAGTAGAGATATTTCATGGCAATACCCTCAAACGTGGAACAATCTCTTTCTATATATACAGAAAATCACTGGCAAGAAAAGTGAACATTGATATCTGGAGATATTCTGGTCAACGCATTGTGATCCCATCCATCTTGAGCACCTCAGAGTTGTCCTTATAAGCATGCCAGGTAATCCCAGTAGAGGCTTCATAACCGCCTTCAAAAGGAAGACCATCGGGTGCTAGGCGAGGCGGCTCCGGTGTATATTCTAGCGGCGTTGCTAATTCCGAATTGAGATTAGCTCGAGACCTGCCGGGCGTAATTAACGGGAGTGGAGCTAACGGCAATGGAGCCGGCGGCATAAAAGCAGCTTCCCGTGCCGTGCCGACTTGGGCCAAGGGAATGCTTGCTACTTTCTCTATACCTGGCTCTGTCCCTGGTATTGTCCTTGGGTCGAGGCTAGGCGGCTTTAAATCTTCTGCCTTAATCTGTGGAATAATAATGTCTGCATTATTGTGCGTAGTGTCAGCCTCAACTAACGCAAGCGGTGCTAGCGGCAAAGGATGAGCTGATGTTGCGTCCTTCGTATTGGTAGGTATCTCATCATAGGCTGATTTTACCAACGAGGTTGCGCCAAAAACCAAGTAATTTTCAGCGCTCAGGGCAGCGTTGGCAACGGTATCTGCTTTCGATAGAAATTCATTTTCGGGATAGGCCTTGTGGGCCAGATCAAGAAGTACTTTAGCGATCTGAGAAAGAAAATAAACGAGCGCCAGCTGAAATCCACGGCGCAACAATTTTGGAGATTTTGTCAACAGCCACCAAAATGTCGAGGGTGAAGTTTTTGTCCCCAACAACAAGGCCATTTTCACTTTTTCCGATAGTGGCATGGGTTAACGTCCTTTTGTATGTGATGAATGGAGCGATAAAAAACCCCACAGAATTTTCATCCTGTGGGGTTTGGCTTTGGCCACTTATTACGGCGATGCGTTGGCACCTAAATATTTTCGACTGGGTTGTGCACCGTCAGCACGAGCTTCAAGTTTCGATGCTTGGAGCGGTCTATCCCAAACCAGATTAAAATTACCGGTATCACGATCGGGAAAGAGTGCGGCATTTAAGGGTTGCATGAATGCCGGCGATTCTAAGCACACAGAGTGATAGGTCATTCCGTCTTTTTGCTTTTCAAACGCAGCACCGACTTCGTAGGCGTTTCGCGCCGGATCGGCAATTATTCTAAAATACGGTTTGCCCTCGCGGCTTGTTTGGGCCTCGAACATCACGGAGATGACGCCAAAGCCAAGACCATGAATTTTACCATGCATGATGCCATTACGGTCTTGTATGAATGTGCCTATTTTCATAATTCATTCCTTTGTAAGGTGTGAATATAATCTCAGCCGCACCATGCAGATGAGATACCACTGGCCTTATCAGGCCGATGATTTCTGGCTGGTGATTGTAGGAACTAAAAAATCTAAGCGTCGAATGGGCCCGATGTTGGGTAAAGGCCGTACGCGGCTAGAACATCATCGCGACTGTTATCTATTGCCCAAGCTAAATGTTCGGCTCGCTCGAGTTCCGCTAAATTATGAGGATATTTAAGTGTCTTATACGCATTCCTGGGGCGCCTATCGGATTGCATCATAAAAGTAACCTTACGATGCATGGTTTTTTGGTTAGTCTCTTCAGTTGTCTTAGTTGACAGTAATAATTTGGCAAAACAGGTGCGTAATCTCTTTTGGATCACATCGAGCGGCGGAAGATATATCGTATCAAGCTCGGGATATTTACGTTTTATGTCTTGAAGCTTAACTTTATGAATGCGACGTACAAGTCCATGAACATCGCCAGCTTTGTCGATGAGGACACAACAATTATATTTGCCCTTGGTTATGATGTAATCACTCTTAGCAAGCGTGCGTATAAATTCGGCGCTTGTTAGTGATTGTTTATACGCATCGGTTACTTCATCGCGCATTTTTAGAGGATCGATACCGGTGCGTTTGCCGCGCTGATATTCCCAGTAGCGCAACACTTGTCCCTTTGCCGGCGCATTCTTCAAACCAAATGCGGCTATGGGCCTTAATCCTAATTTTTCCTCGAGATCTCTTGCTATGGTTCGCTGCCTTTTGTTCATTTGAACCAGCCAAAGGGCAGTCGTACGGCGCTTAAGGCTGATAATATTAAAGACGATATGAAAATGTTGTCTTCCATCTTTATTGTGTTCTACGACTACGCGCAGTTTTTTTGAAAGTCCGAGGTTTTTACCTAAAGTGGTAATCGTTACTTTTAACTGATCGTCGCTAAGCGTTTCATTTTCTGGCAACGCGACAATGACATGATAGAGCGCGCACTTTAGTCCTTTGGCCTTAGCCTCCGTTGCCATGAGCTGCAGCGCGTGCCTTAGACAAGAGGTCGTTAGCTTAGCTGATGGGTAATTTCCTATCTCGCGTATGTGGATTGCTTCGTTTGTTCCTTGCCGCAACAGATAATCAGCTAGGCGTTTAGCACCAGTGCAGGCTGTGCCTTTTATGATCATCAGTTATTGTTGGGTTGAGCAGACTTATTCAGTGTCGTCTCAAGGCGACGGCCGCAACGCTTTACTTGATGTAAGGCTGATGTAACAAGCTTGTCGTCAATATGGCCATGGTTGAGCAATGTAGCTAAGCATCTTATTTTAGCTGCGATCTCGTCCATTTCGTGGCCCAAATGAACAAGCGTCCATAGTGTTAGCCGAGATCGATCTTTACGACGTGTCATGCCTGCTCCTTATTGGATCCACGATGGGGACGCTCGTCGGATCCTGTCTCTAAGAGAGATATTTTCTTGGGTACGAGGATAGGTACTTTATGGCGCCGCGAAATGGCCATTTCTATTTGACCAAAAAGTTTAAGAGTTTTTAGTCCAAGGCGTTCAAATAAACGCAAACATGAATCGATCCCAAACACATCGCGACTACTTTGGCTAAGTCGTAAGGCGATTTGATTGATAAGATCACCAATTTTATTGAGTTCATAAGTGACGCCAGTGAGTTTATTTATAATATCGCCCAGCAATACGACATCGAGGCTCGGACGGCGCCTGATCCTCATAGTCTTGATTTTGCCAAATAGACGAAACCGTAACAGGGTAGATATATTGAGACCACGACTGTAAGCAGCTTCTTTTAGCTCATCGTGTTCGTCTTTAGTCACGCGTAATGATAATTTATGGTCGGCATTGGATCGGTTATTCGGTTGGTCGTTATTATCATTTTTCATAGCGATTTCCCTCGCTCTAGCTCGCCTCAGACAAAAAGAAACTAGCCTTACCGCCGTCATTGGAAGGCATGACAATGAAACCAAGGCTTGGCGCCTCGCTACCCCAGGGCGCAAACAGCCGGCGTTTTGAGGTATAGAATGAAGCCGGAAGCCAGGGCAGGCGGATCACCATCGTGAGGCCCATGGCTGAGATGTTGACTTTGAGAATAACGATAACTGGGCACTCCCTATCAAAGCCAATAACGATAGGTGATAGAAAGCAGCGTCGGCGTAACCAACAAGGCAAACCGTTCGGTTTACCCATGCGATTTAACGTGAAGATGCCGATATAAGGACTACCTTTAATATCAGTCCAAGCTACGGCACGGACACCACCGTCTGCTGTCATCCATTCAACAAATATTGGCTCAGCGCCGAGAGGCGTGCTTTTTTTCATGGTACAAGTTCTTTCATAAGCAAGGCTGCATGGGTGTCTTGGGTTACTTCCGGAAGGCGTGGATCTTCTTCGGCTACAAGTGTCGCAACCGGATCTACATACGCCCAAGGCGTCGATAGTATTTGATGGGTTAAACCTAGTTCTGGCGGCGGTTCGACAAAGAGCAGCAATTCATGTGGTGACACAATGACAAGAAAAGGCACGCGGTAAGCAAACGAACCATCACCCAGTACGGCTGTACCGCGGTAGTGGCTGGCATAGAAGGCTTCTCTTGGTGTCGTAAGACTACCTGTGTGATCGAACCCAGCCACGGCCAAATAAGGCTCACCTTCGCCTGTTGTGTAAGCCGTGGCTCTGATACCGCCGCCATGAACATGCCAGTTCACAGTCACTGGTGCATGGGCTTTTGGATAGGATAAGAGCCCACTTTTCATGGACTTACCTTGTCGAGAGAAACACAATGCCAGTGCGACATCTCGATCGCCGTTTGTTGGCTCTCTATCTTTTGTTTTTCAACAGCGCTTTTAGGCGCGTAGGTTTCAGGTTCAGCCGGGTCATCGATGGGTGGTGCCGGCGCATCAATGCTAAGGGCGTAGCCAGGAGGGCACGACAATGTATTGGTATCCGCTGGCTGATGTGTTTGGGCATTGGTAAGTGTTGGGCTTAAGACAAGCAGGGCCATTAGAATAATCATTCTCATTTGTGATACTCTCTAGTTTGTGGTTGATGGGCTGGTTAATTAGTCTGGCATTCAAACCAGGAAGCACTGTTTGAGCAGCCGCAATCGTAATGAAAGGCGACGATATGAAATCCTGTATCGCACCAATAATTATTACCCGTCCAATTACCGTCCCAATGCAGTTTACCGTTACCGCTTACAAACGCTTGCCAGTTAGCGCCATCGCAATATTGAATGGAGCTACCGTTCCACCGTAAAGTTCCAGCAATCGTGCAAGAAGCTGTTGTGTCATAGCGTGCGATGCCAGCTCCCAAGGGTTGCCAATAATACTGACCGGCATCATTGGGTATACATTGCACAGCACCTTCAATCAGGTTTTGGGACTTAGTTGTTATAATGCTTGCTGGGACAGTTGGGCTGCATGCCGCACCTACGATGATTTGTGCTTTGGCCAATGTGGAATAAAACAAAATAATAAATGTCACAGCAAGCATAGGCTTTTCAAACTTGAGCATCACGATTGCCTCCATGTTTTTTAGGTTCACGAATCCCAAAGGGAATAATCTGCGGCCAGCAGGTGATGGGCGAACGCAAAGGCTTGCCGCGAGCTAAAGGCCGCTAGCTAAGACAGATCAAAATGATGTGAGTTGATGGTCGCAATTATGTGGGCGTAATTTTTTGACTTTTTTGTCTTAGGGGCGAGGCGGGGTTTGAGATCTTACTAAATATTCCGCAACTCTCGCGACGATATCTGAACCCTAGCAGAACGACATGGGTATGTCAACTGAAATAATCATAATAATTACATTTAATGTAACATGATGTAATATCAAGAAACTCTTGCCAAATTCACACAAAATTCCATAAGATGGCTAATTTATTTAGTCCGCGCCGTAAGGTCTCAAGCCGGTAGGTATCACCGGCACTGAAGTCGTGACCGCAAACATTAATGACAACGGATTTTTGAGCAGGGGAGAGTATGGCATAGGCTTGGCGTAGCAGTTTATCGCTGGCAATAACGATTAAGGTAGCCATCTCAAAATCGCCATGACTGCCAGCCCCGCTATCATCAACCTTTACTTTAAGTACGGCACGCAGATAGGCTCGGCGAAACTTCATGCCCGCCTCATAATCATTCTCATTTAGCTTTTCTTGCAGAAAATACCTATCGAGGGCGCATTCTATGGTGGCGCGTTGCCGTTTGATAATAATGCGATTGTAGGCATCTCTGTCGACAACTTCTGTTCTAACGCCGCCTTGTTGCAGGTGGCGTTCTGGGGTCGCTTGCTCACCTGAGCGGGCAGGCAAAGATTTCCTCTTGCGCGGCGGCCGTTTAGACATCGAAGATTTCCTGCCTATACCGTTGGGCCCGCAAGTTCAAAGCCATGCATCATGCAAGGCTTTTGCTGGACCGTGATCAATGTTAGCTCTGCAAGTTGCTGTACTACCCATTTCTTGTAACTTGCATAGTCTATGAATTAGCATGCTTGAACGTAGATTTTGTGATAACGAAGCTGTTCGTATTGCATATTTGGTAATATGGTACAACAATCAATTGCCCATTTTTGGTTTTTTGTCAGTTATGGTTAATACGGTATTTCTCATTTGGAAAAATAGTTGCACATCTGGTAATACTGACGCGCAGAACATTTATGGGCAGTCTACGATAAGCTAGATAGAAGTGAGCAATGAAAAAGATGGTTAACCAAAAGAATAAAATTAAGCGCCTACGCGAAGAACGCGGCATTTCGAGCCGGGCGCTGGCTAAGAAACTGGGCACCTCAGCCGCTCAGATGAGTAGGCTTGAAAGTGGTAAATCGGCTTTAAGCGTAAAATGGATTTTAAAGATTTCGGCAGCGCTCAATGTGCCCAGCAATGAGATTATGGATCTACCTTTGGAAAAGAAGTTCTCATCAACTTGTGATGATAACCTTCTGGGCTCTGCCCTTGGGTGGCTACTTGAGGCGGGTGATCAATATAAGGTGAAACTGAAGCGCCAAGTGCTCTCGAAATGGGCCGGCTATATATATAAAGAGGCTGTTGAGCAGCCGCTGAATTCTAAACAAACTCGTTACCTGGCTTTTACAATTATGAAAGTCCTTAAAGACAGCGCTTAATCAGCAAATTTAATATCTCCATTTAATGTCCCCTTGGGAATGACACTAAATGAAATGTCATTAAGTGATGAACTTAAGGCGATGTTCTGTATCGATCTGCTTTGTCTTGACAATAATCAGATAAGCACGAATATTAACCATAATTATTGAAAATAATAAGATGTGAACCTAAGTGCGCGCTACCCTTAGAAACATAAGCCTCTCTTGAGCTTATGTTATCTTTACCGGCGATGAAATTAAAGAAAGTCATACTATCGTCACAAAATCCGCTATAAAGCCAAAGCGTGCACAAGCTATCTAGGCTTTGATTAAATCGGCTCGAACCTTAAGGATTTTTTATGCCGCTCGATGTAAAGAGTGCAACTGCAAAAATCAACAGGACTGGAACTAGTCCTTCGCCATCATATCCTTATGAAATGGCAGAAAAGCGCTTGGCCCAAACTTTAAATGAGCTTCACGCGCAGCCAAAAATCGATAAATCTGAAACAAACACAGCACCACAACAAGAGCCACATCAAGAGCCACATCAAGGGCCGCAACAAGAACCGCGCTTGCCGCGCGATCTTACCAGCCAATTATACGGTTTTATCGTGGCCGATCAGTTGGCCCTCGTTCTTGGCTTTTTATGCGCATGGACTGTGGCTGCTGTCATCAACACTGTCTTTTTTGGGCGCCATGAGCTTAATACGCTGAGCACGGGCGGGATTGTGCGACTTTCACAATTTGTGGTCTTAGCTTGTGGCGTGATTATGTGGTTTGAGCGCTCGGGGCATTATCGTTTAAGAATGCCATTTTGGATGGAGACCAAAAAAGTCGTTGAAACCATGGGTTTTGCCATGCTGATCAACGGCTTTTTGCAATCGGCCTCACGCACGGATTTTTCTCGTCTTTGGTTGATGTCGAGCTGGATCTTCGCTGCGATTGGCATCATTTTGTTCCGATCTGTCTGGCGCCAGGTTCTGCGCTACCGAGGTACATGGCGTGTACCAACACTTTTGGTCGGCCATGGAGAGACGGCTGATGAAGCGCGCCTCGCGCTCGCCTCTGAACCAAGCCTTGGTTATGATATCGTGACGCAGATCGATGACTTAGCACAGTCTTTCCAAGCGGCTGATTATTCATGGAAGACGCTCTGTACGATCCATGGCACGGACTATATCGTCGTAGCGTTGGATGGCGAAGCCTTGGTGCGCGCTAAACAGCCACTGATGCAACTCATGCGCGAGCAGATACCATTTTCGGTTTCACCACCGCTGCATTATTTGCCGGTTCTCGATATGATGCCGCTTTATTTCTTCAACCGCGACGTGACGCTTCTGACGCGTAACAGCGGGCTTGATCGTCCGTTTCCACGCATGATTAAAAGAACATTTGATATCGTTGTTTCGGCGACGACGCTTTTGGTTTTGAGCCCTTTGCTTTTGATCTTGGCGTTGTTG
This sequence comes from Alphaproteobacteria bacterium, assembly GCA_013286365.1. GTDB lineage: Bacteria > Pseudomonadota > Alphaproteobacteria > UBA9219 > UBA9219 > JABDFY01. Next base: position 13,345 of record JABDFY010000032.1, on the reverse strand, counting down.
GTGAAGCTGGATGTTGGCAGCGCGCTCTATAGTCATAGGCGGCTTGGCCTCAACGGAAAAACATTTTCATGTCTAAAGTTTCGCTCAATGCGTATGAATAGCGAGGCCGCCCTCCAGCGCTATCTGGCAAAAAATCCTCAAGCAGCTGCCGAATGGCAAAGCACGCGCAAATTGCGCCGCGACCCACGTGTCACCAAGCTTGGTGCCTTTATCCGCCGCTCAAGTCTTGATGAGTTGCCGCAGTTGATCAATGTCTTGAAAGGCGAAATGAGTATCGTAGGGCCCAGGCCTATCGTCGTGGCCGAAACCGAAAAATACGATAACAATATCGTGGATTATTATCGCGTTCGTCCGGGTTTGACGGGCCTCTGGCAGGTGAGCGGGCGTAACAACGTTTCTTATGGGCAGCGCGTTCGTATGGACAGCTGGTATGTACGCAATTGGTCGCTGTGGCATGATGTGATGATTATCTGCAAAACATTTCCTGTTATCTTCAAACGTCACGGCGCCTATTAAGCGGTATCTAGGTTATCTCAGCTAAAATTAACCATAGCCTTTGAAGCCATACGTCCGAGAAAGCCCAAAATATTTCAATCAGCAAATGCATGGCCGATTGCTTAAGTGGCATAGTCCATTCGCGATTGAATAGGCATTTATGGTTTAAAGAAGGCCTTTAAAGCCCTATAATTCCATGACTATTTCTACAACTGTTCCTCAGAGCTCTGACGAATTTAGATAACTAATTTATTGGCGCAGGTAGCTGCTGAAAGAGATTAACCAATTCACTGAAAAACATTAGAAATTTATAGATTTTGGCGCCGGAATCCCTTGCCAAGAATGCGCCGGCATGTAACTTTTTGTGCCGAAGACGCCTAGGAGCCAGGAGGGTTCCATCTAAAATTTTAGGACCGGAGACTATTATGACGAAACTAATCTCACTTCTCGCAACAGCTGTTGTAACCGTTTTTGGATTTGCAAATGTTGCCGAAGCATCAGGCATCGATATTGATTTAGGCAATACAAGTTCCGCTGTCACATATGCATCAGACGCAACCTTGTCAGCTTATAATTCAGCGAACATTGATCTTCTCAATACGTCTAGTCTAACTTTGACCGGTGGTGCTCAGATTGTTAATCCTCCAGCCACTGTGAGTGGACAATATGTCCAGCCATCGGGTTCAATTTATGGAAGCAATGGTGGTAGCTTCGTATCTGTGTATGGCGGTACGTCAGCCACTTTCGGGATCAGTCTTTCCGGCAATACAACGAGCTTTAGCTTCACGTGGGGAACAATTGATACCTACAACACCTTAACCCTTACGAGCTCGAACGGCACAGTCTACACGATAACAGGCACAGAACTCTTGAACCAGATGCCTGGCTATGTTCCTGGTACAGTAAACTCTGGGCTACAAAGCGATGTTGATTTTATAGACACAGCCGGCACGTCAATCCTATCGGCGGAATTGACTAGCTCGCAGAACTCTTTCGAGGCCGCCAACTTCGGCACGGCTGATGCGCCAGCGGTTCCCTTGCCGGCTTCGTTGCCGCTCTTTGGCGTCGCATTGCTAGGTTTGGTGGTTTTCGGTAGCTACCGCAGACAAAGTCAGAAAATCTAAATTTATTCTGTTGAATTAGAGAAGGGGGCTTTTGGGCCCCCTTTTTTATGTCCCTGCCTCACCTAAGTCTCATCTAGATTAAAGGCCTTGGAGCGTCTTTTTTGCCTGATCGAGGCCGGGATAGCTCGCACCTTCAACAACAGCCTGCTGTAATTCTTCCTTGGCTTCGCTGGGTTTACCGGCTTTCAGCAAGATCAGGCCATCGTGATAGTGGATTTCGGGTGGCAGCTTGGTTTTCAAGGCCTTCATTTGTTCCATGACGGCTTGGGCCTTATCAAGATTACCTTGGCGGTAATAGACCCAAGAGAGTGTATCGAGCATCAAGGGGTTATTTGTGGATGAAAAGCGCTCGGCAATCTGCCGCGCCTTCTCGAGCGCTGCCGTATCATTATATTGATAATCGGCGATGATCTCGGCCAGGTTGTTGGCGGCGATGTCGTAGGCAGGATGACGCTGAAGAAGATCTTCATAAAGGGCAATCGCTTCATTATATTTGTTCAGATCTGTCAGCGCTGACGCTTCCATCATCGAGCCCCTAATATCGCTGGGATCTGCTACCACGGCTTTCTGCAGAATAGCGATGGCCTCATCAGGTTTCTTATTATCGATATAAAGTTTAGCCCTGTTGAGATAAGGATCCTGCGTAACGGCATGAGCGGCAATAGCTTTATCGAAGGCAGCTGCGGCGGCTTCGGGCTTATTAAGTTTGACATAGCATTCGCCCAAAATCGTGCTGATGTTTGGGCTCTCGGTTTTGAGACCCTCGATATAATGGACAGCATTTTCTAATTTTCCTGTGTTCGAAGACACGTTGACCAAGGATATAAGCGCGCGTTCAGCCAAAGGCGACGATGGATTGGCGTTAATGACTTGCGTATAGCGGGCAATAGCCTCATCGCCTTTGCCGGTACTTGCCAATACCTGAGCCTCGAGATAAAGGACCGTCATGTGCTGGCCTTCGATTGCATCCAGGCTATGGATGGCTTGGTCAGCCGACGTCCAATCTTTTTGTTCAATAGCTATGCGCGCGGCACTTTCCCAACCGATTGGGTATTTGGGTACAGCTTTGGTGATAAGAAAGAGCATATCGAGGGCGCGCTTAGGATCGCCATTTAAGTTATAAAACTGCGCCAATCTTACTCGTGCTGCGACATTGGTTGGATCAACCTCGATCAACTGGTTCATGGTATCGATGGCAAGATCGAGATGCCCCTGGCGCAATAAGACTTCGGATAGAAGTTGCAACGTATCGCGCGATCGTGGCTCATCATGAAGAATGCTGCGCAAATCCGATACGGCACTTTGATAATCAGCGCGGTCGTTTTCAATGTTAGCCCGGATAAAGAGGGCATCGTGGTTGCCGGGATCGTGATTTAAAACAGCTGCCGCGAGCTCTTCGGCCGTCTTTTTATCACCTTGGATATAATCGATGCGCGCCAAAGATGTACGCGCTCTTAGATCAAGCCTATCAAAGCGGTTTTGATCAACGATGCTTTGTAAGAGTTTAACGGCTTTGTCGGCGGCATTGTGCGTCACATAGAGATCGACCAACCAGAATATGAGGTCCTGGTTATCCGGTGCATCCTGCATATATGTACGAACTTCCTTCTCGGCAACATCGACACCGCGCATATCACTTAAAAAATTGACCAGGGCACGTTTCATATCCCAATCATCCGGCAATACGGCGACACCTGCTCTGAGCGTCGCCTCGGCGTCATCGGTTTGACCGAGCTTAAGCTCGATTGCGGCAAGATCGGCCCGAAAACGGCTTTCCTTGGGCCTCAGTTTAAATATGGCATCATAAGCTGCCTTTATCTTCACGATATCCTTTGTGCGCTGGGCAAGATCGGCGCGGATAAGCAACAGCGATAGATCATTGGGGTTATGGGCAATGCCATCTGTAATGGTGGCCTCGGCTTTGGCCTCGTCATCTTCAGCATTATAAAGCCCGGTCAGGACCGAATAGGCTGTTATGTTGGCAGGGTCTTTAGAAAGAGCCGCGCGGGCTTCTGTCTCTGCTGCAGGAAAATCCTTCTTGCGTAAATCGAGGCCTGCCTCAATGGCGTGCGCTTCTGGCTCATCAGGGCTGTCGCTGAAAACCACATCGAGACGCTTTTGCGACTCGTCATATTGATTGGCTGCCATAAAGTATTTGCCGAGTTTTAGCAGGGCTGGCTTATAATGAGCATTTTGTTGCTCGGCTGCTAAAAAATCACTGAGAGCGGCATGTAAGTTGCCTTCGGCCTCATCGACAAGGCCTATCCGGTAGCGCACTTCCCAGTCAGTTGGTTTGATGCGGGCGGCATTTTTATATTCAATTCTGGCCTTCTCATAAGCGCCCTGATCAAAGAGCTTATTGCCTCTTTTAATATAGTTGGCCTCTTTTTGCTCCGGGCTACTGCAACCGGTCAGCAAAAGGCTCAACCCTAAGAAAGCGGCTATCAAGCTTTTATTGGTTAAAGCCATCAAAAACAGTCTCAAAATGAGGAATTGCGCGCGCCAGGGACAATAGCTTGAATATTAAGCTTGCCGCAATCCCATTCATTAAAGCCTAAAGTCTAGACTTTCCTGAGAAATAAAGTGGTTATCTAGGGCTGAAAGTAAATCTAAAATGGACAGTCAGTTCCTTGGCCAGCATGATCGAAAAAATTAAACCTAAGTCCCTGAGCTTTCCAAGTATCGAGGTACATTGTTAGGTCTAGGCACGAAGAGTTTTTACGCCGTGGAGTAAGTTAAATTGTCTGATATTTCTCTTCAGCCAACTCATAATAATGCCGTCGTAGGAATGCCTTTACGTCGCAATGTTGCTGTAGTTGTTGTTAATCACCGCAAATCGAACGTACTTATTGGTAGAATAACGAAGGCCCCTCACGAAACATATGTGCCCCATCAATGGTCCTTGGTCGAGGGTGGCGTCGAGCTAGAAGATAAAACAATTTTAGCTGCCGTCCGGCGCGAAATGGAACAGGAAATTCATGTTGAGGCGGCCGATATATTTCATCTGACGACGCTCAGGGAACCTATCGAATACCCATTTGACAACGGTCATCAAAGATATTCCGGAAAACAAAACTGGGTAACCTTTGTTATCGTCAACCCCAATTGCATAAGGCTTCATCCGGATCCCGATAGAGCCGATGGAAAGCCTGCCTTTCAGGAAATTAGTTGGGTACAACCGCACGCGGTCACTCACCACTTAAAAAGATCTGCGCACCCAGGTCGGACAAGTTTTGTCAATCAGCTGGATACCGTCATTTTAGATGTGTATGGAGCCATGGGTTCAATTGGGCATTCTGAAGGGTTAGGTAGCTTAAAAACCATAGTAAACAAAACCCTGGCAGATAGGGGCTTTACCGGTGATGATTTTGATGTTCCTGCCGTAGAATACAGAGCTATTCGTTCTCCGCGTCAAAGCACGGGTCAGGCATGGCGAGAATTTAGACGTAAGGATCTGAGGTTCAAAATAGCTTAAGAGGCCTATTGTGTTTTTGGTTATCCAAGATATGCAATGCCTGGTTGAGATCTTGCCTGATTGGCGCGGGTGGCAGGCGAGGGGAGAAAATCTAATTCATTTAAGCGCTCATGAACTTCTCGCGCGGTCTCATAGGCCAAAGGAGCGCTCGCTGTTACACCTGGGGTATCGCCGGTAAGACGGTTCACAACATACATGCCTGTCTTTCGGTCAAAGCAAACGGTTGTTATACAATCGCGCTCATCATCTTTGCGCCTGTGAGCATGAAAGGTGCTCCCAGCAGGCATGAGCTTCCAATCCTTAGGGTCAAATTCCGGATAGACAACTCGGGCTTTGGCCACCATATCGGCAATCATGTCAGCGTCTAATTCGGGAAGCGGCAACGCCTCGCGTTGGCCCACTTTATGGATCGGCTGCGGAAAGCTAAAAGGACCAATGGTAATGGTGAAACCATTTTTCCTGCGCATGCTTAAATACACATGGGCGCCAACCGTAGAGCCTTTGCCCGTGATTTTTGCATTACCGGCAAAATAAGATAAATGTTTCGCTTGCGGCGCTTTGTCTTCAGGCCCATTCCAGACATAGACGTAGAGATTACTGAACGAAAACCGTGGATTTTTAGGAGGTGAGGCCTCAGCACCTAGACCACGTTTTTTTGATGTGCGTAAGGCCTTCGCAGCCTTTTTGGCGACGACACCGGCATATGTCCCGGTGCAGTTGATGACAGCGTCACCACGGAATACAGTTTTACCTCTTGGCGTATCACAGATGACGCCCGTGCCGTTACCTTTGCCGGCTTCCGTTGGGATAGTGAAATCAGTGACCTTATGCGCGAAATGCAGCTCGCCACCGTTGGCCTCGAACTTCTTTCTTAAATCTTCGATACAATTGGAAATATGTTCGATACGCACATCCTCTAAAAGGATGGCTGCCTGCGTGTTTTTAGAATTTACGACTGTTTCGCCGAGATCATTGAGCTCCTTAGCCGTGGCGAGCATTTTAAACTTAACACCTCTCGCCGTCAGGGTCTCAGCGATCTGGGCAAGTTTCTCCATATCCTCGGGGTGGCCGGGACGAGCAACGACTAACTTTCCTGTTTTTATCGAGTGCCGGCGAAATATCCGCGTTACATTACCGTCTTCGCGCGGGTCTCCGTTTAATAGTTTGTAGACATCGTCGCAAACCCAAGCGCGTTTGTTGTCGGGAAAGAAGGCGCCGCTATGGATAATGCCGTATTGATTAAATTTTGGCCGCCACGATAGACCGCGTCCTAAATTGCGTTCAGATTCTAAAACCGTGACATGGTAGCCCAGTTCCTGAAAGGCAATGGCTGTCGATAGGCCTTGTATACCGGCGCCGGCGACAATGATGTGCTTTTTTTTAGCTTTAAGTGGGCTCAACCTGGCCCGGGGGTTACGTTTTGTAAGCTCGCGTCCGAGACGTTTCGAGGCAGCAAAGGATGAGCGCGTAGACGTTCCTCGCCTGGCCGGCTTGGCATAATGATGAGGCGATTGCCGTATTGGTGCAAAAGTTGTCATGATGAGATGATTAAAAATATCCAATTGAAAAATGGTTTGAGGCCTAAGTCTAGATCTCTTCGAACTCTATATCTCTTCCTTGAGTGGTTAGCTCTCTATACCAATAATGAGAAGTGGATGTTGCGGATCTCAAGACTAGTTAGATTACAGATCAGTTGTTTTGGCAATTACCTAGATGCCTACTTATTAACTATAAAAAGTTGTTTTATTAATCAAATCAAGGTTCTTCGCCTAGCCACCTTCGCTAGCCACGTCTTAATCTTTGGGTGTATCGGTTTTTAGTCAATCTTCTTACGAGTGCTTTACCTGCACTACGTCTCAAGGGGCTGGCATCTTCATGGGCAAGATTGTTATTCGAAGGTGCATCAGCTGAAGAGATAGGCAGACATGGCACAAGATCATCTATTTCATTGCTGAATTGTTGCCATGAAATGAGCTCGGCTGGCTGGGTTGGAATACCTGCATTCATCTTCCATACCATGCCCTCCTTAAAATATTCTGTGCTGTCGGGTGGCAACCAATGACGCTTAATATATTCAGGTTGATGATAATGGGCATAAAGAGTTTGGCTCTGTGGAGCATAGTGTAAGATTAATCCGCTTGGATGTTTGGAGCGTACAATTTGAATGTTTTCGGCTATATCTTCACGTGATAAGCCCCTTGGATCAATAAGGCCACCATCTTCACCGTAATAGCGAAAGGTGCTGAGTGAGGGCGTCTTGAATTGACGCTGGAGCCATAGCTGGAACGTACGGTCATTGTCGGGCGCCACCATTCTATCATTGCGCCAAATGCCCGATGTAATATCATGATGCCTTAAATCAAGCGCCTCAATATCACGAAAATGATCAGGATCAGGCTGTCTCATGATTTTTCTAAAATCAGAACGAAACTTACCGCGTCCCTGCAATTCGGATGAAATGAGCTCGCGCCATTCGGCCCTAGCGCCTTTTGACAGAATTTCAGGTTCTTCTCTTTCGCCTATATGAAAGCCCAATGAAATGAGAAAATCTTTAAGACTTTCAAGGCCGCCATTGAGGGCAAAGCCCACGGCTTTATCGCCAAATTCACGCGCCATAGCCACAGGATCATCTTTTATCGCTTGGAACAAATCGATGGCGCCGTACTGTACGGACTCGCTCGCACGGTAGAGCCACAAAAGTGGCTCGTCTTTAAAGGCGAGGGGATCAAACCCATAACGAATAAGCCTAAGTTTAGCACCAAAATCGGCGGCGATGAGATTGCCGAGGCCTTCTGTATCAAAATCATGAACGAATGAGCTATCGCCATTATCTTGCATCCCGACGGTCAATAAAACCGGAGGATGATGACCTCTTCTTAAAAGGCCTCGTGATGCTGCACGCATAACTTGTATGAGACCATGCGCTGTGTCCTCTTTATGGGCAGCAAACACGCGGTCTGGCGCGTCATGAAATAACCCATCACCCCGTGCACGCGTTGTGATGAGTACGCGCGCTTTCGAAGCGGCTTCTGTCTCGTCAGGAACATGATAGCCAATATTAAGGGAAGCCGAGGAAGTCGGTGTTAATTGCTGGAGAACGCCTTCATGAAACAGAATGCGTGGCAAATTTGTTCCAATTCTGGTTACCTCGCTGGCAAGCCAAGGCACATCGAACACTTGCCTTCCATCTCGCTCTAAATCATCGGTCAGGGATTCGTGGCCTCTGACAAGCCACAATCTATTTTTATGAATAAATTCGAGAGGAGCATTTTCTGATTTTCGCTCGGCCCTTAAATCATCGGGATGCCATCCGAAAAAGAGAAAGAATACGCGCGTGCTGGGCGAATAACCTAAGCGGTAACAGCCGGTGTCGGTTTCAATAATACCATCTTCATGAAACATGATCCCCATAGGGTCATGCAAATGGGTATACAGAAAGCTGTATAAATTATTTAATGTAAGATCTGTATTGGCGTGTTCGCTCATCTCAAAGGCAATATTTCTGTAGTATTATTTCTAGCTATAAATTTCGAAAACATCCGATAACCACCTAAGCGCTTATCTCGTCTCTGTACATATACTTGAGAGTGCTGAAACTAACTATCTTTCATGTGAGAAAGTGGTTGCCTTATAGGGGTTAGGTCTATGATTGAGGCGATCTGTTTTTGCCAAATTTAACAAATCTGAATGGTATGCCTGATGCTTGAGTGACTGTTGTTATCACCTTCAAACCAAAGAGAAAATCTCTCCATGAGGGGACTCTAGATAATGGCGCCGTTCTCTTTTAACCATAATCTATATTGGGCCGATGCGCGCAGAACCATTAATTACTTTCATAAGTCTGCGGTAGGATGCTCTTAAACTTAGATTCAGGAGCGTTTTTGTGAACTTGTTTAGGAACATCTCTAGATTGGCAATGATTGGCGTAACGGCCCTGCCAATTCCTGGCTCGTCAAGCCATGAGCTGGGAACTCATGAGCTCCCAGCTATTGAACAACCGGTGGTTATGTTCATAACCACCCCCTCACGTATGCCTTTAGATGAGGCAATGAAATCATTTAATGATCCCCGCTATCCGGCTACTGCCTTTGTGGCTAATCGTGTTTTGAGCCGTTCCTTAGACATAAGTGTTATGAGAGTGGCGGATGGTCAACTTGTTAGAGATGGGGCCAGTCGTAACTTGGCTTCAGATGGCATTGAGTCACTATTTGATGTAGCCGTTCGAGCCAAAGAAGCCGATCCACGAAGGACGGTGTGTGAGGTATTTGGCAGAGATCAGCAGCATAGGCCGGTTGCTCTGGCCGTTAGCCAGTCATATGATCCTTACGAGGCAATGGCACTCACCGAAACTGTTCGAGATAGATTAACCCAGTTGGATTTCAAAGGTTATCAACTTGGCGCAACGGTATGCATTATTTAACTTCTGTTGTCTAAAGCGGGCAATCTGATCTTCATCTTCCTTGCCGTCTATCTATATTGCACCTGGAATAAAGACCTTAATCTCTCCATTCACGATATTCAGAAAATCATTTAACCGCTTTTCGGCTACGGCTTCGTCTTCGCCGTGGGCTAAAGGGGTTACAAGACGTATCAGTGAGCCGTCCGTGCGATGCATGAAAATCGAATCCCATAAGAGATACCATTTAGCGATGGAGGTTTCGGTAATGTCATGGCCGCGCTCATCAAACCAGTAATAAACCAGTTCAGCCTCGTCGCCCTCGCGAATGAGAAGTCGGGTTAGCCTAATAGGGGAGCCATCAGCCAATTGGATGGTCTCCACACGGCTATTTTCGATTTGCCAGCCACCGCCAGGGATACAGTTGGAAGGCGAGTGGGTCATTGATCCGACATGCTGAGTGGCATAGTAGGCCATGTAGAAATTTACCGTTTCTGTATCCTTAGGACGCTTATAATCCGCTAGCCAATAATCGCTGAGCTGAAGGGCATCCAAGACATCGGGCGCCAAACTGTTTTGGCGTCCACGCCAGTCACCAAGCTCAAGAGGAAAGGTGGCCATCTGTGGTCGGGAAGGGATGATCTCTGTACGGTGCTCAATCAGTCCTGACCCAAAGATAATCGCCAATAAAAGAGTGCACAAAAGGGCTGTAATCCAGGGCGCTTTTCTGACACTTTCTCGCCCAAAGAGAGTGCCTCGAGCGAGGCCTAGATAGACATAACGAAATTGTCCTTTAGAGCCTATGCGTAGGAATATCCAAACCTCAGCCATGAGAAGAGCGATACATATCATAAAGACGGTCCAACCTTCAAAACTATGGACAAAACCTTCTGCCATTTTCTCGCCCCATAAATCGACCGTTACGCCAATAAAGGCGATGCGCAGCGAGTTCATGATGATGGTTATCGGTATCGTTGAGAGAAATATAAAAAGACGCTTCCATAGCCTGTCTTCCAAAAGATAAGCCGCCAGAAAACCAAAGCTCATCAAAGGAAAGAGATAACGTAAGCCACTGCAAGCTTCGACAACTTGTAATCTATAGCCGCCAAGATCGATGACATTGCCTTGCTGAAATACCGGCACACCAAATAGATCGAGAATATCGACGCCCAAGGTTGAAGAGAGAAGCTGGAGATCTTCCGATAAATTCGCTTGAACGAGATGGGGCAGGGGAATGGCGAATATTAGATAGAAAAAGGCAGGCGCCATGGCCACGGTTGCTTGACGTCCAAGGAACGCAAGGCTGATACCTATAAGAGCTAGCACCAACCCATATTCAGCAACCGTGCTAAATGCGGATAACTGTGCGATTAGCTGTAAGGCACCTGCTACCAAGATAAATCCAATACCGAGCCATGACGGTCGTAGATTAGGTTTGATTTCGGTTAAGCGATGCCAGGCCAATAGGAGGGCAATGAGGGGAATGAGCATGCCATGGCTGTATTCTTCTGTTTGCCAGGCACTAAATAAGTCCATCTCTGCTTGGCGTTGAGCAAAGAATAGCAATAATAGGGCAATAAGGCCCCAAAAGAGGGGCTTAGATGTTATCTGCCAAAGACCCTTTCCCTTCGATCGGGTCATCCGCTTTTCCTATGGGGGACCATCCATTTAATCATTCTGCCTGCACGAAAGGCGACGCTTCTTGTGAGCTTATCCACCAAATAAAATTGAACCCGTAAGGGCTTGATAAAGGTTGCTAATCCGTCGATAGGCGATACGCTTTTAACGGCACTAATCAACCGCCTCCATTGCAGACGGCAATCAATGCTGACGTAGTGTTTGCGAAGCGCTCGTCTTTCTCGCCCCGATAAGCCGGGGAGCTTTGCAAGCGTCAAGTCGCAGTTTCTCAAATTAAGCAAATCATCTTCCGTATGTTTACCACTCAACGAGTCTTTTCTGACCACAGACACATAACCAGGCGACGGCACAAGAAGAAGTTTGGCGCCACAGGCCAAGGCATGCGCGTAAAGTTCATAATCTTCGCCAAGGCGCATATGTTCTTGGTATCTGATTTTGTGTTCATTGAGAAAACTCCGCCGCATAAGGGGCTTGATAAAACCAAGTTCGCCGCGCTCACGCTTGGGATCGGTAATATTAGATAAAACAAACTCTCTAAAACTCACAGATTGGGGTGCTGTTAATGTCTGTTTCAAAAGTATCTTTCGCTCTCCTCCAAGGTCATCTTCAGGAACTTGCCAAGCATTATCAGCTATAAGATCCGCATCATTGCAATATTTAAGCAGTTCTTTAATTCGCCCCGGTATGAAGAAGTCATCGGCATCGAGGATGCTGATCCACGGTGCCCAACTTTCTCTAATAGCTCGGTTACGGGTTGCCGCCGGTCCGCGGTTGTCGGTTTGAACGATTACTTTGACGCGGTGACGGCCATCCTCAACGCTACTAGCAAGATTAAGCGTATTATCCGTAGATCCATCATCAATGACGACCACTTCTGACACTTCTGGCTCTAACAGAGCTGATGTCACAGCACGAACGATCGTCTTAGTGGCGTTATGAGCAGCTATAATAACAGCTACCCCACCATGGGAGGGGTTGAATGGGGATGGGGAGGAATTCACGATATTCTCCGATAGGTGCTAATCACTAATATTATAGTTTCATTTGATTACGAGGCGTGAGGCTAATATCACGATGGGTGCAGGTTGGCAAAACTAGTAAATTAGGGCTGTATATAAGCCTAGTGATGGGCAATTAAATGGTATCCCCAAAAAATTCCTTTTTAATTCTTGTATTCCTATAGCGTAATCGATGTAATCGACGAAATAATTCTCTCGGGTGACGCAATAGATATTTATGTAAAAGATACTCCTTAAATATACTTTTAGATCTACTGTGAGCAGTGGCGTGGCCAGTACGGTAAATTGCCCCAGTAAATGGCAAAGGCGTCAATGGATGGCCCGATGAGGCCAATCTATCACGTATAAATATATGACTTCCGAGCATCTGGCGTATGTTGGTCTCATCGGCTGACTCAATGCTAGGCTGTATCGACAATTAACCAAGGATTAACGCAGGATTGATTCAAGAGTCATAGCAAGGAGATAGCTATGACCAAGCGCTATGAGTTGAGTGAAGCCCAGTGGGCTGCAATCAAAGACCTTCTTCCCGGCAAAGTAAGTGATGTGGGTCGAACAGCAAAAGATAATCTGCAATTTATGAATGGTTGTTTGTGGGTGATCCGAAGTGGGGCGCCATGGTGTGATATGCCGGAACGCTATGGCAAGTGGAAGAGCGTGCACAAACGCTTTACGCGATGGGCAAAAGCTGGCGTATGGGAACGGGTTTTTGCGGCACTGCTCAAGGACAAGAAAAATGAATATCTGGTAGTTCGCAGATACCCCTGCTGGCTTAAATGGCATCAAACACTGTCCTCACTTTTATTATACCGCTTCGCCATCCCCAAAATGCTGGGGACTGGCAGCAGGTAAAACTGAATTTATCCCAAACTATCGGATCTATTTGTCGACAAGATTGCAATGATTGGAAAGCTATTATTATCGCAAACAATGAGGCAGATTTACCCAGTATTCCTATTGGTTTTGAAGTTAAGCGTGTTGACTTCCCACCAAACGCAAAATATCAACGTGGCAATGAAACACTTGAGGAGTTTTACGAAGCTGTGCGAAGCGATAAGGGACGTCGTGTTCTTGCTGGCATGCTGCATGCGGGAAGTACCGGACACTTTATGATTGTCGATGACGATGATTTTATTAGCTCTCGCCTGACGTCATTCGTTGCTGCCCATCCAGAAATCAATGGTTGGTATATTCGAGA
>JABDFY010000031.1 GCA_013286365.1 Alphaproteobacteria bacterium | reverse complement strand
TTGACCAAACTCCGGCAAAGCGCCGGATCAATGGAAGGCGATGTATCGGCCAAAGCTATATGTGGAAAGAGACAAATTAATACCAACGCCAATTTCATATACACATATTGGAAAAACTTACTCCACCTAGTCTTTGTAGAATTTTCAGTATGATTTGAAAAATTCAACATTTTCTAACCCGCCAAACTCTGTTGCGCGGCTTGAAGTTTGGCAAAAGTCGCTTCTGCCTCTGCCTTCCGTTCACGATGTTCTTCAACAACTTCGGGTGGTGCACGATTAATAAAATCCTGATTGTTTACTTTATCTTCGAGTTTGCGAATCTCGGTTGCCCACCTTTCACTTTCTTTATTCAGCCGCGCACGCTCCTGTTCCAGATCAATGACATCAGCCAGTGGTAAGATCAATGTCGTTTCATCGATAATAGCTTGCGCAGCGCCTTTAGTTACCGACAAGGTATGTGTCACGTTGGCGAGGCGCGCCAAACGTGTGATCAAAGGCAAATGCCTCTCCAGCCGTGCCTTTGTTATTGCGGAGGCATCCTTAAGCTGTAATTGCACTTGAGCGCCCGCAGGAACATTCAGCTCCGCTCGAATGGCACGGATAGTCGTGATTAATCTGATCACCCAATTGATTTCGCTTTGTGGCTCTTGACTGACTAATTTATCAGCTAGTTGCGGCCAGCCAGCCGATATCAACATTTTATCGCTGACAGTAATCTCCCCCCATAACTCTTCCGTAATGTAAGGCATAAACGGATGCAAAAAACGCAGCATTTGCTCAAATACCCAGGCGGTTGTAGCGCGGGTCTCAGCTTTGACGACCTCATCCGTACCTAGCAAGACAGGTTTGGTGAATTCCAAATACCAATCGCAAAAACTATTCCAGATAAAATCGTAAGCAGCAGAAGACGAAAGATCGAAGCGGTAATCGTTTAAGAGCAGCGTGATTTTATCAACCGCCAATTTTGTCTCACCGACGATCCACTTATTAACAACATCTTTTACGCTAGCTGGGGCAAAATTCTTCTGCCAAACACACTCGTTCATTTGGCAATAGCGCGCTGCATTCCAAAGTTTGGTAGCGAAATTGCGGTTGCCCTCGATACGCGCAGGTGCAAGACGAATGTCGCGACCCGGCGTCGACATGGTGGCCAATGTAAAACGCAAAGCATCGCAGCCGTATTTCTCAATGACATCGAGCGGATCGATAACATTGCCTTTCGTCTTCGACATTTTCTGGCCTTTTTCATCACGCACCAACGCATGGATATAGACCTTGCGAAAGGGTACATCTTTCATGAAGTGAAGACCCATCATCATCATGCGGGCAACCCAGAAGAAGATGATGTCAAAACCAGTTACGAGCACATCGGTAGGATAATAACGCTTTAATTCCGCCGTCTGATCGGGCCAACCGAGCGTTGAAAATGGCCACATGGCTGATGAGAACCAGGTATCAAGCACATCTTCATCACGATTTAAGGGGGTTGGTTTGCCATATACTTTTTCTGCCTCTGCTTTGGCTTCTTCTTCACTTTCGGCAACAAATATTTTGTCATCCGGGCCATACCAGGCTGGAATCTGATGTCCCCACCATAATTGGCGGCTGATACACCAAGGCTCAATATTACGCATCCAAGCGTAAAATGTATTCGTCCATTGTTCGGGTACAAATTGCGTACGACCATCTTCGACCGACTTGATGGCGGCCCCTGCAAGCGTCTTCGCATCGCAGTACCATTGTTCAGACAACCAAGGTTCGATCACAACGCCTGAACGGTCGCCATGAGGGACAACATGGGTGATGTTTTCGATCTTATCGATGAGACCAAGTGCTTCGAGATCGGCGATGACGCGTTTACGCGCTTCATAGCGATCGAGTCCGCGATACACCTCTGGAGTATTATCGTTTAGCTTCGCGTGGGCATCAAATAGGTTGATCAAACCACCATCTTTCTGCCGCTTGAAATAGTCCTTGTCGCGGTGACGCATCCAGACTTCAAAATCGTTGAAATCATGGGCCGCTGTAATTTTGACAGCACCGCTACCCTTCTCTGGATCAGGGTGTTCATCGGCGATGATGGGAATATGGCGATTGGCTAGGGGCAGTATGACGTATTTACCAACCAAATGTTGATATCTTTTGTCCGAAGGATGAACGGCTACGGCCCCGTCGCCAAGCATGGTTTCCGGTCTTGTTGTAGCTATACATATGTATTGCGACTGATCTTCGACAAGTGGGTAACGAAAATGCCACATATGGCCTTTAATTTCGCGTTGCTCAACTTCTAGATCGGAAACAGCTGTTAATAATTTTGGGTCCCAATTTACTAAGCGCTTGTCTTTGTAAATTAATTTCTCGCGGTATAACTGAACGAACTCTTTTGTCACAGCACGATTGAGGGCAGGCTCCATTGTAAAACGTTCGCGCGACCAGTCACATGATGCCCCCAAATGACGTAGTTGCTTCGTGATGGCACCGCCAGATTCGTCTTTCCATTGCCAAACTTTTTTGAGAAATGCCTCACGACCTAGTGTTTGGCGTTTAATTTTCTGTTCGCCAAGCTGACGTTCAACAACCATTTGGGTTGCGATACCGGCATGATCGGTTCCGGGTTGCCATAACACATCGCGCCCTTGCATGCGCTGATAGCGGGTTAGAATGTCTTGCAGGGTAAAAGTTAACGCATGGCCCATGTGCAGGCTACCCGTCACATTTGGCGGTGGCATCATGATGCAAAAAGGTTGCGATTTGGAATTTACGTTACACGCAAAAGCCCCTGACTTCTCCCAGAGTTTATAGAGTTTTGCCTCGGTAGCCGCAGCATCGTAGGTTTTATCGATCGTCATTCGGGTGCCTTAAAGGGTGGGCTATAAATGTAATTTTTCAACGGGATATTGCCCGTAAAACTAGCTAGAATGCAAGAATTCTGGCACTTACCGACAATTATCCGGCCATCCGCGCTTCGATGTGTTCACAAAGATAATGATATAAGCAAATGTGCACCTGCTGGATCATAGGCGTCACTTTACTCGGGACATCAAGCAGAACATCGCATTGCTTTGCCAGCTTCCCGCCACCCTGCCCTGTCAGGCCAATCACGTTCATACCCATTTGCTTAGCCTTATCGGCAGCGGCTATGACATTGGCTGAATTACCGCTTGTGCTGATCGCTAGCAATACAGATCCCACGCCACCAAAAGCCTCAACCTGACGCGCAAAGACAGACGCATAATCATAGTCATTCGCCCAGGCCGTCAAAGTGGCCGGATTGTCGGAAAGACAGATGCAGCGCAGAGCTGTACGCTCCTTCAAATAGCGCCCGACTAACTCGCCTGTTATATGCATAGCATCCGACGCCGAACCACCGTTACCACAGACCAACATTGACTTTCCGTTTCTAAATGCATCAACGCAAAGCCCAATTGATTGCTCCATCTTTGCCTCAGATAGATGCGTGACGGTCGCACGAATAAGATCCGCAGACTGGGTTAAATAATCACCCAGCTTTACAATATTGCCTTGTTTCTGGGCTAGAGCAGTCATTTTACACCCCTCAAGATTTCTTAGGCATAGTTTCGTTGGTAAGCCAATCAAGATAAGGCCTGTGCCCGACTACAATAGGCCATGCCACAATGCAGGGGCATGAATAAGAGTGCAATTCTTTAACGCGTTTT
This sequence comes from Alphaproteobacteria bacterium, assembly GCA_013286365.1. Taxonomy (GTDB): domain Bacteria; phylum Pseudomonadota; class Alphaproteobacteria; order UBA9219; family UBA9219; genus JABDFY01. The sequence goes on along the minus strand of JABDFY010000031.1, from coordinate 20,346 downwards.
TCAAGTCGTTCGAACAAATCCTCGTGCGTTTTAACTATTAGCGCGACTTCCTCGGCCTTTTCAATTTTGCCCTGCCAACGATAAATGGACTTCACACCGGGTATAACATTGACGCATGCCGCCAATGCTTCTTCGACCAAGGCAAGGCCTATCTTATTGGCTTCCTCAAGTGATGCGGCCGTGATGTAGATGGATATGGATTTAGTCATGTTTTCACAAAACTATAGATATCTTGAAAATAATGCCATTTGTTTCTTGGTATTAATAAGTTAACTTGGACAACGAATTTCAATTGATCTTTGCAAGCACAATGGTCTTTCACTTAAAACTGAATTATAGGTGATACCTCACCAACGCCCTCTCTCAACGACAATTGTCCTCAACAGCGCATCAAGATGTCATTTCTCAAGACAATCAAAAACCTCACATCGCCGCAGCGCAGTGCCGTCATTGCCAGTTTTCTCGGTTGGACATTGGATGCGTTCGATTTCTTCATCGTTGTGTTTGTACTTAATAGCATAGCCGGAGATTTTCATTCGACGATCAAAGATGTCAGCTATGCAATCACGCTCACATTAGCTATGCGTCCCTTAGGTGCCTTTATATTCGGTTGGCTGGCTGATCGCTATGGCCGCCATCCGGTATTAATGGCCGATATTCTTCTCTTCTCGCTGTTTGAGTTGGGTTCAGCCTGTGCACCAAATCTAACTATATTTCTTATTTTGCGCGCCGGCTTCGGCATCGCTATGGGCGGCGAGTGGGGCGTGGGATCGTCCCTGGTCATGGAGACCATTCCCGCCAAGGCCCGTGGCATTATTTCTGGCTTTCTGCAGCAAGGATATGCGGTTGGGTATTTATGTGCCGCGATTGTTTTCTGGCTAGCCTATCCACTTGTCGGTTGGCGTGGCATGTTTGTCATCGGCGTTATACCAGCTTTGCTCGTTCTCTATATTCGAAGCCAAGTAGCCGAGTCTCCTGTTTGGGTCAAACAACAACATCGCGCGCGGAATATGCTGAGATCGATCGCAGATAATTGGAAATTATTTATCTACGTAATTATTTTAATGGCCTGCTTTAATGCCTTCAGCCACGGCACCCAGGATCTCTATCCCACTTTCTTACAACAGCAGCATAATTTGGATCACACTCAGATAAGTTTGCTAACGATTATTGCAAATTTAGGGGCCATAGCCGGAGGTATTACTTTCGGCATTTTGTCAGAACGTATAGGGCGCAGACGTGCCATTGTGTTGGCTGCCGCCTGCTCCCTCGCGATTATTTACGTGTGGGCCTATTCGACGACGATCGCCATGCTGGCTTGCGGAGCATTTTTCATGCAATTCACGGTACAAGGGGCCTGGGGCGTGATACCGGCGCATTTGAACGAGCTTTCGCCAAGCTCAATAAGGGGAACATTCCCTGGCTTTACTTATCAGTTGGGAAATTTTCTGATTTCCATGCTCGCCCCTTATCAAGTTGAGTTAGCCGCATCTCATGGCGGAGACTATAGTTTTGCCCTTGCGACAAGCGCAATTATTGTCGCTTTAATAACGATTATAGTGGTTGGGTTGGGGCACGAACGCAAAGGGGTGTCATTTAACAACTGAACACCATATGGAAAAAATATGCGGCTTCTAGTGATAAGCCCCATCGCGACATTTATTGTCTAGAGCGTACGTAGTCTACCGCCGTTTGACCCAACTTAATATAATCTGTCTTGCCTGTACCAAGAACTGGCAGTTGATCTAGCTTGACCAGATGACGAGGTATCATCAACTCATTTACCTTAGCTTTCTTGGCACATTCAATGATTGTTTCACGCGTGAGAGTTTCACTATCCGTGAACAGGACCAACTGTTCGCCTTTTTTCTCATCGGGCGCGGCTGTGACAGCAATGATTTTATCGGGATAGGCTGCTTGTATATAAGCCTCAACTGCACTTAAAGACACCATTTCACCAGCAATTTTGGCAAAACGTTTCATGCGCCCGACAATCTTCACAAACCCCTGATCATCAATTTCGACAATATCGCCTGTGTCATACCAACCACCATCGGGCGGCTGCAGAACGCCCGGCTGATCGTTTTTGAGATAGCCGCGCATAACATTGGGACCGCGCACGATGAGCTTGCCACCTGCCGCGACACCGGCAACAGTTTCCAGGCGGCTTTCAATGCCGGGAAGTAAACGTCCAACAGTTCCGGATTTAGCATGCATCGGCGTATTCATGGCCAAGGTCGGCGCTGTTTCTGTGGCGCCGTAGCCTTCGAGAATACGAACACCAAATTTATCATGCCAAGCGCGCCTTGTTTCATCTTTAACCCGCTCAGCACCGGCGAAGACATAGCGTACATTGTAAAAATCATAAGCATGGGCCATACGTGCATAGCCATTGAGGAATGTATCTGTACCAAACAGAATAGTAGCATTGGTGTCATAGACGAGTTCCGAGATAATTCGGTAATGCAAAGGAGACGGATAGAGAAATGTCTTCACACCCGAAAGCACTGGCAAAAGCAATCCTGCCGTCAAACCAAAAGAATGAAATACAGGCAAAGCGTTAAAGACAATATCGGACGCGTTAAAATCTATCCGAGCACTTAACTGATAGCGGTTAGCGAGAATATTTTTATGGCTCAATACGACGCCTTTGGGCGTACCTTCGGAACCCGATGTAAACAGAACCACCGCCGATGCATCCGCAGTAATCTTCAATCGACGGTAGTTCAAATCGGCAAAAAACGATGCGATAAGGCCATAAAATTTTTGCCAAGGACCAATTTCTTTTCGGACATCCTCGAGATAAACAATCGTCACACTCTGCGCTAATACCTCTATAACAGGCGTCATTTCCGCCATCCCAACAAATTTACGGCTCGTGATGATATGCTTGATCCGTGCTGCTTTGCAGGCGGCTAAAATGTTAGCCAAGCCGGATGTGAAATTAAGCATGGCTGGAATGCGGCCATAAGCCAATAAGCTAAAGAATACGCTAGCAACAGCGACACTGTTGGGTAACATGACGCCTATGATTTCTTCTTTAGAGCTGAAATCGGCGAAGTGGCGGCCCAAAATAGTACTTACACGCGTGAGCTTTCCATAACTTAAGGGCTCACGATCAATGTCCTCGATAATATTAACATTACTTCCATTCAGATTTTTTGCTTCTAAGAGCGCCTGATATAAAGTTCGGTTAATATTACAGGTCGAAAACATCATATCAGCCATAACGTCATAAAGCTGATTGCCAACTGATTGGCGGCGCTGCCGCGAAGTCAAGCTATCGGCGATGTGCAGTTTGACTGGTGGCAATATGGTGATGTTGATTTGTGGAAACCATCTCAGACGGACCTTGCCGCGCAAATAGGAAAATGGCGTAAATTGCGCTCCATCTATACGGACAGGCACCATTGGCGCCTTCGCATTTATGGCAATGACGCCTGGCCCTTCGTAAACCTTCATAAGGGCGCCGGTCATGGTAATGCGTCCTTCAGGAAAAATGACGATGTGCCGCCCTTCTTCAACAACATTGACCAAAGATTTCAGTGCCAAAGGTTTTGTTGGGTCGATTAGATAGTGATCGACAAGATTAAGAAGAAGCCTTGCTTGCCAAGTACGTCCAACAAATGTGTTGACGGCAAAGGTAGGATATCCTGGCAAAAAAGCTGCTAACAATACACCATCGATTAATGACGTATGATTAACGATGAAGACGGCGCCGGTATTCTTCACAGAGGCAAAATTTTCTATGCCCCTTACCTTTACCCTATAAAGCAATCGCAGCACAAAACGGAAAATACCCTTCGCGACTGGCTGCGGCAGTAGGCCGCAGATATATAGAGCGACAAAAATGCTGAGTATGGCTGTAACAAGAAAAACATCCGTGACTTGGAAACCATACTTGAACATCACAAGCGTAAATCCGGATGAAGCGGCCATAAATAGAGCATTGATGATATTGTTGGCCGCAATTATGCGCGCACGATGACTTTCCTGGCTGCGTTCCTGCATAATTGCATAAAGCGGCACTGTAAAAATGCCGCCCGCCATAGCCAGAAAGAACAGGAAAAATGTAATACCAATACCCTGCTTATGTTCAAGAAATGTCGTGATCGATAGACTTTCTCCTTCACTGGCGAAATGTGCACTCAACCAATAAATAGCCATGGCACCCACACCCATCAGAATACCCCCGAGCGGCACATAACGCGCATCAATTTGGCCACGTAATAATTTATTGCACCACAAAGATCCTACGGCGATGCCGACCGAGAAAATCGTCAGAAGAAAAGTGACGAGTTGTGCGTCGCCTTTTAAAATGTCTTTGACATAGTTTGGTAATACCGAAAGAAAGATGGCACCCACGAACCAGAACCATGAGATTCCAAGTATGGAGCGGCGCACCGATCGATTGCGTGCCGCCTCACATAGCAAAGGCCATGTTGCAGCAAGAAAACGACGATTAACGACTAAATTGGGGTCGCCCGCAGCAACACTTGGAATGGTGTAGGAAACAGCCCATCCAGCGAGTGATAATACACCCATGGCAATGGCGATAATAACGGTACCATGAGGCAGCATGACGATTTCGCCGCCAAAAATTGTACCAAGCAAAATAGCAATAAAAGTTCCGCCTTCGACATAGCCATTGGCAGCAATGAGTTCGTCTTTGCTCACAAGTGAGGGAAGGATGCTGTATTTGAGTGGACCAAAGAAAGTTGCTTGAACACCTAGCAAAAATAATCCAGCCAACATGAAGTGAACATGTTCCGAAATTAGACTTATTCCCGCTCCAAGCATGAGTATAAACTCAAGAAATTTAAGCTTCTGAACAAGTCGCGTTTTCTGATATCTATCAATGACAGCACCAGCGACAGCTGAAAAAAGAAAAAACGGCAAAATAAATAATCCAGCCCCCAAAGAAATTATTACGGCAGCATTGTAGCCGTGCGCCGGCGCCAACTGAAAAGTGACCAGAACAAAAATGGCATTGCGATAGAGATTGTCTTCCAACGCCCCCAGAAACTGCGCCAAAAACATGGGCAGAAACCGGCGTGCCGCAAATAGACTAACTGTGGAGCTGGACATGCGAATCAGACGGTAAGAGGTCTTCAGGACTTCTTACTGAAAACTAGACGACTATAAAAGTAACTGATTCCAATAAGAGAGAAGCCCAATCCAAGAAAGGAAAAGACCCGGTAAAGGCCGGCCAAAGCCGAGGCATCATATAGAAATACCTTGCTAACCGTGAGCAAAAGCATGGCTAACGAAGCGTAGCGTAATTTCTGATTCTCACCATAAATTCCACCCGCAAGAAGCCCAACACCAAAAAGCAGCCAAGCCACAGAATATGAGTATGTTTCTGCGTTAGGCGCTGTGCCCTGCGTCAACACGGCACCGTGGTATATATAGCGCACAGATAGATTCACAAAAACAAACAAAAACAAAACACCAAGAGTTAGTGCGATAGAGCGCAAAGCCGGTGTCAGAAATTGTTGGCGATTAGCTACATATAATATCGCCGGCGGTACAGCGTAAGCCAGAAGCAGTCCGTTGAAGAATGGTGTCGACCCAACATTTTGGGTAACAAAAAGTGGGTTGCTGATCAAGACATCGAAATACAAGTTTCTTGCGAGCGTTACAAAAAATAGTCTTTGAGCTGCACTCAACCATTCCGATCTTCCTGTTTGGCGTTCAAGGAGGAAACAGCCTAAGGCGAGCGTATAGAGGGAAATCGTGATTATACTGCGTAAAATAAATTCAGGCTCGCCTATTTGTGCTGCGGCACCATAATGTGAAACTTCATAACCAGCTAATGAACGAATAAGAAAGTACGCTGCAAATGTAGCCAAGAGACCACTGGTGTAGACGAGTAGTTTTGACAATGCTCCAGCTTGCGTATTGATAAAAAACAGCGAAGCCCCTAAAGCTACAGCTGGTATGCCGAATTGAACTGGAAGCGCCCTTAGATCAAAACTGCCTACATCAACCCTATAATGCCCACTTAAGCCACCGAACAACAAGCCAAGCAACAAAGGTGCAAAAGGAAGAAAACTAACAATTAATCCGCCGGTGAGTAACGCTGGGATTTTATAAAATGCTTTCAGATCGCTCGCATAAAATATAAAAAATACGGCAAAGACCTCAATGCCAAGCGCAATAGGTAAATAATACCTGCTTACCTCAATTGCACAGCCTAAGGCGATGAGGGCTGTTGCCCCAACGCTATAAACAGCTGTCGGTAACTTTTTGGTTTTACCAGACTTGTTGTGGGCATAGCAGGCCAAAGCACTGCCAATGATGGCATAACCAAAAGCTATCAAGCCCCAGATGTGCGGAATTTCAGTGAAGAATAGCGCAGAGTCGTGAAACCGTATCCGCAACAAAACAAAACTGCCAACGAGAGTGCTTGTCGCAAATGTTGCCCAAACCGTCTCTGAAGAGCGGCGCTCAGTAAAGACGAGATGATAGACAATAAAGACGGATGTTGTACCACCAATCATGGCTATTAGATTAGCATCCGCCGGTATCCAAACCAAAAGCAGCATAAAACTAAGCACTGCGGCAAGAAGAAACATTGGGCGATACTTCTCTTCATCCCGCAAAGCTAGAACGGCCATCGCACTTGTCAGAACACCGTAAAGCACGGCATCTGACCAAGCATAGTGCCCAAGCGGCAAAACGGCTGCCGTCAAGGCGATGCCAATGGCAGCGCTACCAAGTTTTAATATTTGAGCGGATGATGGGGCATCATCATCGCTCTCAGAATTGCCCTCGACGAGAAGTAGGATCGTCATGGTCACTGCCAGTAGGAAAAGCATGACAACCCAACTCAAGGAAGCATCAAACGAGGCGACAAGCCATAAAATAGTCCAACCGTAAACCATGAGGACACTTAGGCCGGTAAGCAGCTGCCATTGTTGGCGCCGCGCAATCAGATTGACTGAAAGGAACAGCACATAAAGATAGCCAAAAAGAAGAATTGAATTAGGATGATCAGCGCCAACAAGGGCTGGCGTTAAAAATCCGAAAATGCTGCTGAGAGCCGCAATCGGCAAGCCCTGACGCAATGATAGAAACACACCAAGGGCGGCAATACCTGCAAGACCAACAAAAGTAGGGACCGCGGGTAAAAAGCCATAGATCGCATTAGCTGCATAAATTGAAGCATAACAAGCCGCGAGGCCTGCTGCCGTTAAGGCCTGAGAAATTCGGCGCGATTGATTTAACTCCGCCAATATATCAACGACCTGACCACCTATGAGAAGAGCGACACCAAAACCCATGCCAAGTACCAGACGAACACCCGGTCCCAACAAACCCATCTCAATGCTGTAGCGCACCAAATAAATGACGGCAAAAACGATGGCGGCGGCACCTATCCAGATCGGGAGCTTTGTGGCCGCAAAGAATTCAAAAAGATTTGAGGAATTTTCTTCAGCTACTTGGGTTACCTCTTCTCTAATAGGTTCCACAGGAATAAGAAATTCTGGTTCATGATATTTGATAGATGTTTCCTCTGTCGGCTGAGCTTCACTATAATCTTCGCGTTGTGTTACATTGGGCGGTGCGACAACTCTCTTTTCGGCAAACTGCACTTCATTCGCAGGTTTTCCTTGCTGTAGCCTCTCACGCAAAGCGGCGATCTCGCCTTCCAAATATCTAAGTCGAGCACCAAGCTCGTGAATGTCGGTACGAAGTAACCACGGCAAAATTAGACTTGCCAAAACAAAGCCGGCTGGAACCAATACGAACAGAGATAAAAATCCCATATCACTCTCCCCCACTCTTGACTGTAGCCCAATCTTAGCCTATTATTGAACGGTGTTCAATATAATTCTGAACGCCGTTTATTATTAAGGTTAAGATATGGGCCGCCGTAAAGACCACAGTCCCGAAGAACTACGTCTCCTTATTTTGGGTGCGACAAGAAATATTATTGAAAATAAGGGGTTAGACGCATTGACGGCCAGGCGACTGGGGCAAAAAATTGGTTACTCCCCCGGCACACTCTATAATTTATATCCTAACTTAGATGCCCTTATTCTGGCCGCCAATTTCGATACATTGGGGCGATTACAGCAATTTTGTCTCGCGCAATTAAAGGACAAAGCTAATGGCTTCAGTCAGGTAAGAGCCTTGGCATACGCCTATCTAGAATTTGCTGAAAATAATATCAACTGCTGGACGGCTTTGTTTGCATACAAAAGTAAGCATGTAGGTAAAAAAAAACTACCCATCTGGTACCGCAAGCGATTGGATAGCGTGTTTGATCTCATCGAACAGGTGCTTCAGAAAAATTTAGACATTCCTTCAGGCGAGGCTAAGGCCACTGGACGCATGCTTTGGGCTTGCCTGCACGGCATAACGACACTGGCGTTGGACAGTCGTCTTAAATCCATAGGTCTGGACAATCCTCATGAAATGATCGACAGTTTACTCAAGAAATGCCTGTCTAGTTATCTATCTGCCCCACCCTGAATATATCTGGCACATGATCAGCGTCTACGACCTCAAACCAAAATTCCAATCCCTCTTACGGCCCTCTGTAAGGTATGCAGCCAATAAACATATCACGCCCAATCAAATCACTTTAGCCGCCTTAATGTTGAGTTGCATAACGGGGGCTTATATTTGGTTGAGTAGTGGCAGCAAATATTCTCTCCTTTGCGTGCCAATTACTCTGTTTTTGCGAATGGCCCTCAACGCCATGGACGGCATGTTGGCGCGCGAATTCAACTTATCATCGCGTGTTGGACAAATATTAAATGAGCTTGGCGACGTGATATCGGATGTTGTTCTCTATCTTCCCTTTACGGTTATTGTAGGTCTGACGCCTTCCCTCATTGTAATCTTTATAATTCTTGCCATACTTACTGAATTTTCCGGCATATTATCGCAAGTGATTATTGGCACGCGCCGCTATGATGGCCCGATGGGAAAAAGCGATCGTGCGCTCCTATTTGGCGCTATAAGCCTACTCGTCAGTTTAAAAATGCTTGATATGTATTGGATTAACTTCCTCTTGGTCGCATCATGTTTGCTCGCGGTTTGGACTATCTGGAACCGTTTGCGCCCAGCCCTGAGTTCACGTTCATGATTTTCATTATGCCATCAAGACTGATCCTATATGGGCTGGCTTCAATTTATTTTGTGTTGATCGCAGCTAGTCTTGTCTCGCTAACCCTCAGTCGCTCTGACAACGAAAAATATCGGGAATTGATCTTACGCGTCAAAACATGGTGGTGGATCGTTATTGCCCTTAGTTTAACTTTTGTATTAAGTACAATACCAGCAACACTCCTTATTGGACTTATCAGTTTCGGAGCATTCAAAGAATATCTTTCTCTTATACCTACGAGGCGCGCCGATCATCGTGTTTTGTTTTGGGCCTACATGGCCATTCCTTTACAGTATTATTGGGCAGCTACGGGATGGTATGGATTATTCAGCATTTTTATACCCGTATATGTTCTCTTGTGGCTTGCCTTCCGCGCTGTTCTAACGTCTGAAACTAAAAACTTTATAAAAGCGATGGGCATACTTTACTGGGGTCTGATGCTTACTGTTTATAATCTTAGCCACCTAGCCTTCTTGTTTGTACTGCCTTTGTCAAAGCCAACCGAAACGCTTGGTGCGGGTCTTGTGTTTTATCTTTTGGTATTAACTTCGCTCAATGATGTTTTTCAATATATCTGGGGTAAAGGTTTTGGTCGGCGCAAGGTGGTTCCGGCTGTAAGTCCTGGAAAAACTTGGGCTGGTTTGTTGGGAGGCATCGCCACGACGGCTCTGCTCGCTATTATTCTGGCGCCATTATACACACCCTTTGATCGCGTTCACGCTCTTATCATCGGTCTTATGATGGGGATTGCTGGTTTTGCTGGTGACGTTACAATGTCAGCTGTCAAAAGAGATCTTGGCATAAAAGACACCGGGAACACATTACCTGGTCATGGTGGATTTCTCGATCGTTTAGATAGTCTGACATTTACTGCCCCAATTTTCTTTCATTTCACGCGTTATTTCTATAGCCCATAATCATGCGCGCGTGGCTTAAGCAATTATTCTTTCTACTCATTGTCGATCCAATTATATTTATTGTGCTTGGCTTAAATATCCGGCACCGCGAACTTCTACCCAAAAATGGACCCGCGATTATTGTCGCCAATCACAACAGCCATTTGGATACGGTTGTCTTGATGAGCCTTTTTCCCCATTTTTTGCTGCCTAAACTAAGGCCCGTGGCAGCCGCCGACTATTTTCTAAGCTCGCGGCTATGGTCTTTTATCGCCCTTAAGTTAATCGGAATTATCCCTATAACACGCAATAGAAAATTTGGTGGATCCGATCCCCTCCAAGCTGCGGTCGAGAGCTTAGAAGCCGGGGAGATCCTTATATTATTTCCGGAAGGTACGCGCGGTGAGCCTGAAATTATGGCAAATTTTAAATCGGGTGTTGCCCATTTGGCCAAAAGATTTCCACAAATTCCAGTCATTCCCATATTTCTCCATGGTCTTGGCAAAGCTCTGCCTAAAGGCGAGGGTATACTTGTGCCCTTTTTCTGTGACGTATTCGTGGGTGAGCCATTGTTCTGGTCGGGCGATAAAGCTGAATTTATTACTTCGCTAGAGGCCAAGGTTAAATCTCTGCCGGGCCGGAATCTTACGGCGAATTGGGATGACGAGGAAAGCTAACCAAAGAACGAAATATCATTCACACCATGAAATCATGCTGATCTCAAACACCATCAAGGCACCCATGTTATGTCCATAGAGTAGCCTTCTTGAGCAGCGAGTTTTACGCAAGAGGACTAGAAAACGGTCATATGAGTGTTTGCAACACTCTCTTCTAATCAGTCATGGATGTAACAAATTTATTGATTTAATGGTCGGGATGACAGAATCTCTGCCCATGATCACCCAACTTCTCAACTTGCCTACTTTCGATTGAAGTCTTCGACACAAGTCAAAGATCAATTCAGATTAACTCCAGATACGGACTTCACTATATGGAAGCTACCGAAAATACGCCTGATCGACTGATAAAATTGCGTGTTTCAACCTTCTGGGGTTATTGATGATTTGCTTTCGTTATTATAGATGCGTATTTTTAATATTATTGCTACCGACATTGCTATCGGCTTGCGCCAGCACTCAAACAACATCCAACGAGCCCGCTGAAGTTGAGGCTATTAATGATCCCATGGAGTCGCTGAATCGGGTTACATTTGATGTAAACGACTTTCTTGATAGACTTTTGCTCCGCCCTTTAGCCGAATTGTATCGCGCTACGATCCCGCCTGGGATTCGTGACCGCGTAACCGACGTTGTCGCCAACATGAAAGAGCCGGATATACTTGCAAATAACTTGATGCAAGGCCAATTCGATAAGGCCGGGACAACAATCGCGCGTTTAGGCATTAATACAACTGTGGGTATTGGTGGCATGTGGGATGTTGCCGACAGTTGGTGCGATTTACATCAACAAACAGGTGATTTTGGACAAACCCTAGCGGTATGGGGTTTTAGTGAAGGTGCTTATCATGTCCTGCCACTTTATGGCCCATCGAATGTACGCGATGAAATTGGTCTTACCGTCGATACACTTCTCTCACCATGGCAATATTTGACTCTTATGGGGGGGCTTACAACTTTTTACCGCTTCGAAGCCGCCAATTTCACCGCCACGACAATTGTAAGGCGCGAAAAGCATATTGAGAGCCTTGATACGTTACGCCAAGGATCTATCGACTATTATGCACAAATGCGTAGTGCTTATCGTCAGTATCGTGCAAAGCAAATTGGCGTCGATGCCACCCCCAAAATGTCGACAATAGACGATGGGGAGCAACAGCAATAGACACGGCTGTTGTTCACGTTGAACTATAAATTAATCGGTTAGAGTTGTTGTCCAATTATCGAAGGCAATGCCATCGTCGTTTTGAGATGCCGGTACGCGTATGATGCGTAAATTTAAGATAGCACTTTTAGATTGCGGTGGTTGACGACCGGTGAATGTAATCGTGATTGGAAATTTTAAATCCCATGTGTATTGAGCCAGAACCAGCTTGGAACTAACTATTTCTGGAGCAGCATTAATAGTCACTCTGACCCCATCCATGTTCTCTTCAAGAATACCGATGATATTCATCTGTTTTAAGGAGCTAGTAAGACCTCCCCATCCAGTAGAAGTAAAATTATATTCTCCTTTACCTAGTTGCCCACGATAATCGTCGTAATCGAAATGTAGTGTGTCTTGCACCTTCCGAGCCGCCCAAATCATTATCTCGGCATTTGTGTAGCCAGGCTGATTAAGCTGAGCTGGAATGTTAGAATTCGTATTGGCATAACTATGAATGCAGGTGAGCACTATTGCTGGAAACAGAACCAACAATAAAAATTTAACGTAACGCATTTTGCTGAACCATATTTTTTGAGTGGTACCACCTAATAAACGCAGTGAAATAAACTCTATCTCGCCTCAGGCATCAACAATCTCAAGAGAAAATTCTATATTTCCTCTCGTGGCATGACTATAGGGACATATCTTCTCGTGTGTTTCCTGTGCTAACGCCGCCACTTCAGGTTTTGGCATATTGGGGATATTGACCTGCATTTTAACAGCAATGCCAAATCCGCCTCCTTCACGCGGACCGACAGATGTGCTGCAAGTGACAACGGCATTCGACACATCTTTCTTTTGCTGTTTAGCAACAAATTCTAAAGCACCACCGAAACAAGCCGCATAGCCGGCAGCAAATAAATGCTCGGGTGTCGTCGTATTCGGCAACCCAGGTCCTCCCATTTCTTTGCGTACGGAAAGATTGACGCTAACCGAATGATCAGTTGTTTCTGAGTGCCCGTTGCGACCGCCTGTATTGCGAGCAATGGCCGTCACAAGTGGCTTAATTGTGTATGATGGCATGTGATCTACTCCCGTTACATAAAGTTTCCATTCGCACCCTACTAGACGGAATTAGCACGACAATCTCAACCTCGTCCATAACGTTTTATATTAGTCGTTATCCGGCCGTTCGCTTATTCTCTTTTAAAACATGGTCTATAAACGCCCTTAGTTTTGGCAAAACCTGAGACCGTTTGGGGTAATAAAGATAAAAACCAGTGCTTGAGCACGCGAATTGATTTAACGTGATTTCTAACTTTCCTGAACGTACTTTATCTCCAATTACGGCTTCGGTCGTATATATAACTCCGGCCCCATCCACAGCGGCATCAAGCATCAAGAGCGAGTCATTAATAATCAGCGAGCCTTTCACCTGTACCTGAAATTCTTTGCCTTTGCGTTCATATTCCCATCTTTCGTAAAGGCCAGCCCCTAATCGTGGACGTATGCAATTATGCGCGAGAAGATCTTCAGGATGTTTTGGACGTCCCATCTTGTCGAAATACTTGGGTGAAGCAGCGGTTACAAATCGTACGGGACCAACCAATTTTATAGCCACAACATCTTTAGCCAGAATATCTGATAACCGGATACCGGCATCGAAACCTTTCTCAACGACATCCGACTGTTGATCTTCAAAAAATAATTCAACTGTTATTTCCGGATGTTCTTTTATGAAACTTGCAACTAACGGGGCTAGATAAAACGGGTAAACATGTCTCGGTAAATTGAGCCTGAGCAGACCAGAAGGTTTATCTGCGTAACTGCCTATACTCTCAAGCGCGGCCAGAACTTGATCGAGGGCTGGGGCGGCTTGGCTCAAAAACCTCTCACCGGCTTCGGTCAGACTTGTGCTGCGTGTTGTGCGCGTTAGCAGCGCCACCCCCAACCGCTGCTCAAGCTGCTTGATGGTTTGGCTCACGGCAGAAGGCGAAACGCCTAGTTTTTTGGCTGTCCTAGTAAAATTGCGCGTATCAGCGACAGTTTTCAGGGCAAGAAGGCCATTAAGTTGATCATGGTACATTATTAAGTCCTGCTTAAAAGTACATGAAGCAATATACTATTTCTCTTAAAAGTACGCCAGCGTATTCTGTCATTCAGAAACTCACCCGGCAAACCAAATCAGGAGAAGCTTATGCAAATGCGCAAACTCGGAAATAGTAATCTCGAGGTTTCAGCTATCGGGCTCGGTTGTATGGGAATGAGCTTCAGCTATGGCAAACCCATGGACAAAGCGGCAGGTATCGCGCTCATCCGCTCAGCCATCGAGCACGGGGTGACATTCTTCGACACCGCTGAAGTTTATGGACCCTATGTCAACGAAGAACTTGTGGGCGAGGCCCTTGTCCCTTTCCGTGGGAAAGTAGCCATAGCCACTAAGTTTGGATTTAAACTTGACCCAGAAACAGGAAAACAATTGGGACTTGATAGTCGGCCAGAGCACATTAAAAAAGTAGCCGAGGCTTCCCTCAAGCGTCTCAAAACGGATGTGATTGATCTCTTCTATCAACACCGCGTTGATACAGATGTACCGATCGAAGATACGGCTGGCGCCGTAAAAGACTTGATCAAAGAAGGTAAGGTCAAGCATTTCGGCCTTTCCGAAGCTGGAGCGAAAACAATCCGCCGCGCCCATGCGGTGCAACCAGTCACCGCCCTTCAAAGCGAATATTCGCTTTGGTGGCGCGAACCCGAGGTGGAAATTCTGCCTACGCTTGAAGAACTGGGCATTGGATTCGTTCCGTTCAGCCCCCTTGGTAAAGGTTTCCTAACTGGCAAGATGGATGAAAACACTAAATTCGAAAGCAATGATTTCCGCAATATTGTTCCCCGGTTTGCACCGGAGGCTCGCAAGGCAAATCAAGGTGTGGTTGATCAACTCAATCAAATCGCGGCGAAGAAGAAAGCTACCCCTGCCCAAATTGCCCTTGCCTGGCTGCTGGCTCAAAAACCTTGGATCGTTCCTATACCCGGCACGACAAAGTTACACCGCCTTGAGGAGAATATCGGTGCGGCCAACATCCAATTAACGACCGACGACCTCCATACTATCGACAGCACTTTCTCGAATATCACGGTACAAGGGGCGAGATATCCTGACAATTTGATGAAACTGGTCGGACGCTAAATAGCCTAACAAGCCACACGCAAGCTTAGGTAGAGCACACGTAACATCAAGCAGGTCCGCCAGTCCGATCAGCCAGACACCGCACGCAAAGCATTCGGCCATATTGCTCCGGCGCTAGCCGATATCACAGACTAAAATACTCTTCCGCGATGTGTGGAAGCGTTCGGGACTCATGAATTATCTTAATCGAAGAATTAAACAAACTATTATTACTTGAGAGTTATTTTGCTGCATTTTCGGGCAATCGGTTCTCCAAACACTCGTCGCGGAAATCAGCCGAATCTACAGTAAAAGGCCGCTTCATGAATGTTGCCCACAAAAAATTGATCGAATATCTCCAACCAACCAGAAAAATACCTTCGCCCTTAAAGCGCCTCCCAGATGAGTAGGCTGGAAGATCGAATGAGAATTTCACGTCCCCAACCTTGTTTAAGCGCCGCGCAAGATCAGTGTCTTCCCCGTAAAAACTAAAATCAAGATTATAGCCACCAATTTTGTTCATGGCACTACGACGCACGACGAAATTACCACCCTGAAGCATGGATCCAACCCTTAGTACACATTTGTTTAATATATAAAACAGGTAACTGACTCTATAGAATGTGCTTGTTAATATTCTGGTGTGAGCAGAAACATCATAGTAAATATAGGGACCGCTAAGCGCCACCAGCTTGGACGAAGAAGAAAATGCGGACAAAACAGTATCAAGCCAACCTTCTGGTAACACAGTATCGGCATCGATATTGGCTATCAATTCACCTTTCGATACCAAAAAACCCCTACGGCGGGCCTGAACCAATCCCTTTATTGGCTCATCGACAACTGTGACGTTGAAAAATGATAGGGCAATTTTCTTTGTTGCATCTTTGCTCGCATTATTTACAACAATGACTTCAGCTTCGCACTTAATTCGCTCTATTTCAGTAAGGACGGATTTGAGACAAGCACCAATTAGCGCTTCTTCATTGTAGGCAGGTATAACGAAGCTGACCTTCATGTTTCTGCCTCTCTTCTCAGTGGAATTCCCTCCAGTGATCTGGGAGGAAGATTTCTATACCACCGGCCAAGCCATGCCCGAAATCGGGTAATGCGTTTAACGGCTTGTGGTGTGGGCGCTTGAAGATTGTATAGGAACTGTCGCGTACAGGCTGCCCATGAAAAACCTTTAGCAAAGCACCACGGAATGTGCGTGAAATTTGGCAGCGCCAGAGCAGATTCTATGGCCCGCCCCAAATCAGCATCGAGTACGGCAAAATTGCGGGTTTTCTCATGAGAAAAAATATCAAGTGGGCCAGAGGAAGGGTAGCTCGCTATTCGAAGGCCTGAGGCGCAAGCCTCGATTAAAACTAAACCAAACGTGTCTGTTACCGACGGAAAAACGAACAAATCGGCAGCAGCATAGTGTCGTGCCAACGTCTTACCCTCCAAGGAGCCAAGAAAATGTGTGTCTGGATATTCTCTTTTCAGAAGACCCAAATCCGGCCCATCACCAACAATTACTTTTGTACCTTGAGTTTTAAGACCCAGAAATGCGCGTAAGTTCTTCTCAATGGCAACACGTCCAACATAGAGCAGAATGGGGCGCATCAAATGGGAGTAGCAATCAAGGTCTTGGCCATAGGGTTTGAACAGATTCATATCCACACCACGCGACCAACGGACAACTCGTCGAAACTTGTATTGTCTAAGTGTTTTTTCAATACTGGCCGTCGCTACCATAATGGCGCTAGAAGGTGCATGAAAACGGCGTAATGCCGCATATATAAATGTAAGTATAGAAGGCGCTAGCCAGGACGGCATACGTGCTGCAAAATATTCGGGAAACCGTGTGTGGTACGAAGTCGTAAATGGTTGTTGAAGTCGTAAACATAAGTTACGTGCGGCCCAACCCAACGGTCCTTCTGTAGCAATATGGATAAAGTCTGGCTTATATATTTTTAGTATCTGTCGCAAACGGGTGCGGGCAAAGAATTCAAGCTTAATGCCGGGATAAGTCGGAGCTGTTACGGTACTCCAACGTGAATAGTCCGGGCCTACGATCTCAATTTCGTGCCCCATATTGCGCAATTCAAGCACTGTGGACTCTAATGTGCGAACAACGCCATTAATTTGTGGATGCCAAGCATCTGAAACAATCAAAATTTTTGCTGGGTGGTGTAAGTTAGTCAAGCGTTCACGCTCCCTACGGTCTCTAATGGCAGCTGATATTGACCCTGCTGTAGAAGCTGATCGCGTTGCGCAATCCAGTGAATGATGGACAATTGCCCCTGCATATCCTCAACCAGAGCCGTGCAGGATTCAACCCAGTCGCCATCGTTACAATAAAGGATATCGCCGATCATGCGCATTTCAGCATTATGAATGTGACCACATACAACGCCATCAACACAATGATGATGCGCCCTTTCAGCAAGAAAGGTTTCAAAAGCACCAATATGAGCGACTGCGTTTTTAACTTTGTGCTTGAGATAGGCAGATAATGACCAGTAGTTAAAACCAAATTTCCGGCGAAAGAAATTAAATAAGCGATTTATAACCAGCGCCAGCTCGTACGCAGTATCACCTAAATAAGCAAGCCATTTGGCACACTTCATAACAGCATCAAACTGATCGCCATGAACGATTAAAAGCCGTTTTCCTGCTGCCGTTTCATGGACAATCTCGTTGATGACGTAAACGCCACCAAAGTGTAACCCACAATAATTGCGCGCGGCCTCATCGTGGTTACCTGGGACAAAAAAAACCTTGGCTCCTTTGCGTGCGCGACGGAGAATTTTTTGTACGACATCATTATGCAACTGCGGCCAATACCAACGCTTGCGCAATTGCCAACCGTCAACGATATCGCCAACGAGATATAGATATTCAGATTCCGTATATTTAAGGAAATCGAGTAATACAGCCGCTTGGCAACCACGTGTCCCAAGATGGATATCGGAAATCCAGATTGTTCGGAAACGAAGGACTTTGCCAGAATGATCATCTGCTTCTGGCGGTATCGGCGGCAAGAGCGTGCGGCTAATGTCGTCGGGCATTCGCGGCGATCCAATTTCGAATCAGCGCCACTCCAATACACTAAATCGCATCTATTGTCATGACCTCAGTGGGTAATATTGGTTCGTCTTTATCGCAAAATGATTCAATATTATTTTACAGCGCCTATGTGAAACGTGTCTTTCGCCTCGTCTGCAAAGATTGCTCTGCCAACTAGCAACAAGGTCATTCCGATTTCGATTCAAAAATAGTGACAGCACTCAGTTAACTGTTAGTGATACCCCTGATTTTTTATCCCATAAATCTAATCGCAAAGATGGATTACTTAATATGGTGAATAAAATGCCAGGAAACGAATGACCAAACTTAGCTTGAGCAGGCAGAACCGTGCTGCCATGCCTCAGAGGATATAATAGACAAGTTTGTATGAATTGATATGGCTGGTGCATGTACTGAAATGGTAGAAAGTTGATAAATTAGGGGTGAGCAACAGATACATCGTGTGCAAAATCAAAGTAAAGCCATAGGAGCACAAAATGCGTTTTATCTCGGCAACATTTTTTATTGCACTCACCCTTACAACTTCAGTGATGGCTGCAGAGTTAACGTCGAACAGCAGCACTACCGCGATTAAACATGTCATCGTTGTGATTGCGGAGAACCGTTCCTTCGATCATCTCTTTGGTGTCTACCAGCCAGTGCAGGGGCAAACTATTTTCAATCTTTTGTCAGAAGGCATCGTGACCGAAGATGGTGCGCCAGGTCCTAATTTTGCTAAAGCAGCGCAGTATCAGGCGAATACAACCAATATCTACGATCCATCGCCAGCCGATAAAGAACTATACGAAACGTTACCGCCCTTAATGACGGGCACCGCGCCACAGTATGTGAGTGATATCAAAGGTCCGCCTTTCCGTTCTGCCAGCGTGGCCGCATCTCGCGATAACGGACTTATTCCAGCCGACCTTCCTTTGCTTCTCACTGGAGCGACCGGTCTACCGCTTCGTTCCATCGATACAAGGCTCCCAAATGTGAGTGACTTGCCGAATGGACCCTTTCAACTTACACCTGACATTGCTTATGCCGATTATGCATCAAGCCCTGTGCACCGTTTCTTTCAGATGTGGCAACAACTCGATTGCAACCTGGAACATGCATCTCCTGATAATCCATCCGGCTGCCTCAGCGACTTGTTCCCCTGGGTCGAAGTCAGTGTCGGAGCAGGAAGTAATGGTAAGCCGCAACCACCTTCCTTTGACAATCAAAGCACCGGCGAAGGCTCAACAGCTATGGGTTTTTACAATATGAGCCGAGGAGACGCGCCTTATCTGAAAGAACTAGCCGACCAATATACGCTTAGCGATAATTATCATCAGGCGGCCAACGGCGGGACCGGCGCCAACCATATTATGCTCGGGTCTGGTGACATGATCTGGTACAGCGACGATAAAGGCCATGCTGCAGTACCGCCCATGGATCAAATCGAAAATCCCAATCCGCAGACAGATACTAATAACTTTTATTCTCAGGACGGATATAAAGGTGGCTCCTATGTGTCCTGCGCCGATGATAAAGCACCGGGTGTTGCACCGCTACTCACTTATCTTGAGTCCCTGCCGTGGAAACCTAAATCTAATTGCGAGCCAGGGCATTATTATCTCGTCAACAACTACAATCCAGGTTATTTCGGCGATGGAGCCGTTAATCTTAAAGACGCTTTCACAGTGCCGCCATCGCATCTGCGTACCATCGGTGATGAGTTGCTGGCGAAAAAAGTTTCGTTCCGTTACTACGGTGAAGGTTGGAAAAAATATCTGAAAAATCCGAAAGATGACGATTATGGTTATTGCAATATCTGCAACTTTCTACAATACACTGCGTTAATCATGAGGAGTGCAAAGCTAAGGCGCGAGCATATCGCTGATCTAGATAGTTTTTACACCGACGTACGCAACGGCACATTGCCGGCCGTTTCCTATGTCAAGCCTAGTGGAATCAATGACGGTCATCCCGCAAGCTCGCGCCTTGATATTTTTGATGCCTTCGCCCGGCGGCTTGTGACCGCCATTCAGGCCCAGCCCAAACTTTGGGCCAACACAGCAATATTCATCACTTTCGACGAAGGCGGAGGCTACTGGGATTCAGGCTACGTTCAACCGCTTGACTTCTTCGGTGACGGCACACGTGTACCTCTCATCGTGGTCTCGCCTTATGCAACAGGCGGCCATGTCGTGCATAGCTATAGCGATCATGTCTCGATCCTCAAATTTATAGAACGCAATTGGGGTTTGAAACCACTAACTCTGCGCAGTCGTGATAAT
>JABDFY010000030.1 GCA_013286365.1 Alphaproteobacteria bacterium | reverse complement strand
TGCTGACAATGCCTTGCCCATTTCTCCATGAGAAGACGGCGTTTTTCGAAAAGATCACTCCGGCGATAGGCGGCTTCAACGCGACTCTGGATTGAATGGGCCAATGCAGCCTCAGCCACTTCGCGCGGGAAGTTGGTCTGCTCAGCAGCCCAATCACGGAATGATGACCGGAAACCGTGAACAGTAATATCACGCCGGTTCATGCGGGTTAGTAAGGCCAGCATCACCATGTTGGAAAGAGACGCGTTTCCTTTCGCGTTTGGAAACACATAAGGGTTTGGTTCTTCACCGGCTATTTGGCCGCTGTCCTTTTCATGCTTTAGCTCTTTGAGAACAGTAAGGGCTGGAGTGGTCAGAGGCACTCTGTGTTCCTTGCCAGTTTTCATGCGTTCAGCAGGTATCGTCCATATTTTGTTGGCAAAGTCGATTTCGTCACATGTCATGCCCAACACTTCGTTGCTGCGCGAGGCTGTATAGATCACCAGCTTCAAGGCTTGCGTTCCAAGTCCACGCTGCTTGTCGAGACTCTGTAGGAAGCCATTGATCTTCGTATAGGGTAAAGCAGAAAAATGCTCGACTTTGATAAGCTTGGAAGGACGGGCAAGCAGATTATCCAGGTGCCCGCGCCAACGGGCCGGGTTTTCGCCTTGGCGGTATTCTCTCACCTTGGCCCAATCAAGGATGCATTCAATACGACCTCTCAGCCTTTTGGCAGTTTCGGTTTTCTTCTGCCAGATGGGCTCCAGCACTTTCATAATCAGGGCTGTATCAATTTCTTGCACGGGCAACTTGCCTATTACGTTGTAGGCATGTTTTGCCAAAGATTGATCCCATTGCTTGGCATGCCTTTCCTGCCGCCAACTGGCTTTATGGGCCTCGATATAGGCTTTGGCACAGGTTTCAAAAGTTGTGCCTTTGGCGGCAGCTAACCTTGCCTGTGTTTGTTCACTCTTTTTGGCATCCAGCGGATTAAGCCCGGCGGCCAGCAGCTTACGGCAATCACCGGCTTTTACTCGCGCCTCTGCCAGAGATACGGCATGCAAGGCTCCCAAGCCCATCGCGTGGGCATTACCATGCCGCATAAATCGGAATAACCACGATTTGCCCCCACTCATGCCTATCTGCAGGTACAGACCACCGCCATCAGCATAGAGGCCTTTCTTCTTGGCCTTGCCAACGGCCAGGGCGGTCAACTTTGAAAACCTGCGCGCCATTTGTGAGTCAATTTGTAAGTCGGTTCGAGTTTGAATTCCGAAGATTAGAGATTATTATAACCCACAAACTAACCCACAAACAAGAGTTGGATTGTGGTAGACGTTAAGAGACCACCGGGGATATGACATTAACTAAATATCAATGAAAACAAGGTAAATAATGATTAATCTAAACGTCCTGAAACAACCAGAAACTACAGTTCGAAGGACGTAGGGGACGCCATTAAAATACGCCAATTTATTCAATTAGATGCAGACCAACCCCTACGGGATTTCGAACTATTGCACATTATTTGAGTGCTGACTTACCATCAACCACACTTTCCAATCATTGAGTTGTCATAATGACAAGTCTTGCTCAGATAGAAAAGAATAGTCGGCGCGAAGCGCTCTTAGCCGCTGAGGGGCGAGCCAACGAGTTAATGGATACAATCGAACGTGCAGGATTGATTGTTTCTGGACGTACAGAACGCATGGTTGAAGAAGATATCTACGTCTTAGCAGACGAACAGTTTGGCGTAAAAAAGCATTGGCATAAAAGAATTGTCCGTAGCGGGCCAAATACACTTTCCATTGCTTCTGACAACCCTGCGGTTCGAATTATTGAACCAAACGACATAGTCTATGTTGACTTGGGACCGGTATTTGAAGAATGGGAAGCTGATATTGGGCGTAGTTACGTGCTGGGCGACGATCCCTCAAAGCAGTCCCTTGTGACCGACCTCCCTATTATTTTTGATAAAGTCCAAGGGCACTTCATGGCTTCTTCAAGAATTACTGGCAAAGAACTATATGATTTTGCGTCGAAAGCCGCGTCTGATGCAGGTTGGTATTTTGGTGGGCAAATAGCAGGACATCTTGTTGCTGAATTTCCTCATGCACATATCCCCGGCGATAAGGATATAGATAGAATTGGACCACGCAATTTATCTGATATGCGAAATCCAGATGCGCTTGGACGTGAAAGACACTGGATTCTAGAAATTCACCTTGTAGATCCCACGCGAACATTTGGCGGCTTTTATGAGCGCCTTCTGTAACCAATCAAATTATGTTCTAACCGAGTGCCTTGGGTAGCATTCTTTGAAGAGTTAACACATGATCAATAAAATGCTTCCAAATAAGGTCGCAGAGTCTTGATATTTATCCCTTGACGATAGTATCGTATTAGGATACGATAGTCTTTATGATAAGAAGCTTCAAAAAACGTAACCCTGCCCATGAAATATTTGAGGGGTTTTTTGTAAGGGGTATAGACAAAACCATTCAAAAACGGGCGCATATGAAGCTTTTGGCTGTTCACTATGCTATCAAGCTAGAGGATTTGCGTATTCCTCCGGGGAATAACCTCGAAGCCTTGCGCGGTAGCAGGAAGGGCCAACACAGCATTCGTATTAATGACCAATGGCGTATTTGCTTCACTTGGAGTGAGGGTGGGGCAGAAAACGTCGAAATCGTCGATTATCACTAAGGAGGAGGAAGCTATGACACGTAAGCGCGATATCAAGCCGGTACATCCTGGCTTGTTTCTAGTAGAAGAGTTTATGCGCCCTATGGGCGTAACGCAGTATCGGCTTGCCAAAGATACGGGCCTCTCCCCCATTCAAGTGAGTCTTATTGTACGTGGTAAGCGTTCGATTACAGCTGAGACAGCTATGCGTTTGGGTCGGTTCTTTGGCATGTCTGCCGAGTTCTGGATTAATGCCCAGGCCCATTATGATTTGCAAACGGCGACAGTTAAGCTAACGCGGACCATTGAACGAGAAGTCACGCCATTCACGGACTATGTTCACGCCTGAACGATGGCAAAATTTTGTGGAGATTCAACACATGATTCACAATTTGATGTGGTCTAATTATATCTAGCAGGGCCGCCAGTTTTTTCGGATCAATAATTTTAATATGCTGCAAGCTAAAGTCATCGACACTAATTTTAGATTAGGAGGAAAGCGGCCATGGGAAGAAATATTCATTTAGACCTTACACCACAAAGAGGGCCCAACTGGGGCGCTTTCCTGAGCCCATA
Source organism: Alphaproteobacteria bacterium (assembly GCA_013286365.1). GTDB lineage: Bacteria > Pseudomonadota > Alphaproteobacteria > UBA9219 > UBA9219 > JABDFY01. The sequence continues at coordinate 20,971 of JABDFY010000030.1, read as the reverse complement.
CGGCTTGCTTTTTGTGGGCGGACTTGCTGTGTGTGGATATGGTCTTGGAAAGCTTGGGATTGAATCGAAATGGAGTGATCTTATAGACAAATCTTTTGCCGTTGGTAATCAAACCCCTTTTGGAACGGTTGCGCAAGCAGGGGCTGTGCTTGATGGACTTATCAACATCAAAACTAATATCGTCTTTCGGGATAACAGTTCGGCTGCCGTGTGTTCATTAGAACCTTGGTTTTTTTGGGTACAGGCAAAAGGGGATGGCAGTCCTTCCTCTGAGTCAAAATGTGAAAAAGCTAGAGACTGGCTTTATGAACAAGATCGGCAACCCCAACGCCCGCTTAAATCTTCTGCGTTGCCATTAGCAGACACCAGAAATGGATAGATTAGGCCTGTCCTTGGCAAATTCGTAATTACGTGGTGATAGCAGATTACCCTGACGCAGTACGAATACTTGCCTAACCCAACGCTGGCGGCAAATTTCTGTGTAAATTCAACAGATCGTTACGGAATTGAGTTCGAAGTGTAGCTATTAGGGGACGCCAGATTTTTTTTGTAAAATATTCCAGCGCTTTAAGAGCAACCCCTACGGGAGCTTTCGAACTCATTTAAAATCAAATAATTTAGTGGATGTAGGATGCACGCTCCAAATGGCTAATTTTATTAGCGATATTCAATTAAGCCAAGACAAGCAACAGAGATTGTTGGAGCACTTTGTAGCTAGAGCAACAGCACGAACAGCTGCATCGATGGGCCTCTTGCGGGTCATACTGTGAAGCAGCCGATAGATATGCCGAGTTATCAGCGAATCCGAAGTCAGAAACCGGTATCAGGAAGCTTTTCTAGGGTCAGATGATAAGATACGGTCATGTCTCTTGTTAAATCTTTTCCAGTATTTTCGAGTGAATGGTAGCGTAAGCATGAATGGTATCATAGAGCAAATGTATCAAAACATCGGCCAAGCGGCGCTCGGCCTCGCCGAGGGCTTGAAGGGCAAGCTTCTGGTCTACGCGGAGGTCGAGGATGAAGTGATTTCGGCCGATATATTTTATAGGAACGAGGCTGGGATTGTTCGGTTCCTCTTTTGCTCGGAACCGATGCGGCAGCTTATCTATTCATTCTGGAACAAATGGAAAGAACAGCCCGGCAATAGGGAATGGCGGACTATGGCGTGTGTTCTTGAGAATGGAAAGATGGACATCACCCTGACTTATCCAGACCAAATTGATTCGGATGAAGATACCTCTGATAGGCGTCCGAGAATCATCGAACAACATTTTAGCGGTATGAAAGTGGACTATTCACGGCCCAAGTGATTCATCAGTCCCAGGAGTTCGTGGCGCATGAACTATTCGTCTATCAAAATTATAGATGATTTTAAAAGAGAAATTTGAAGGCCTTTGACCGTTCTGGCGGCAAACATGAATGAGGATCATTAGAGATGGCTGCAGCATGGAAACAGTAGGTGGATACAATCGGATCCGGCCGTTGACCACTGGAATAAATGCTGGATAACATACTTCGAAAACTTTTGGAGCATATCATGATGCGATCTACTTTACTGAAATCATTCGGGTTAAAGGTGAAAGAACAAAACGGCATCTTATGCATCTATGGTCAGTCCATTTTAGCAGCGCCCGCTGCGATGCTTGGTGGTTTGTTGGCGGTAGTCGCTGTCTGCTTTTTTTCTCCTTCTGTCGATCCGGGTCGGCTTTTTGTCGTTCTTGTGATATTTGAACTGACTCTTGTGCCATTTTTATTATCCCCACTGCCTCGTTTTGCTCTCGACAGTCTACACAGCCAGATTCTATTTAAGAATAAGGACTATTTGTTGAGTGCTTTGGATAATATTCAGATCAATTCTATTGGTGGACAGAATAACGTACAAATTATTGGAACGCTTAATGGCAAAAAAGTCTGTCTTGTTCCAGCGGCGTCTACGAAACACGCCGGCGAGCTTAAAATGGTAATTGAACGCATCGAAAACCTTCGTGCTCACGCGAGGAAACCTGTCATCCCGCCTCTACGCGGCGCACAAAAAATATTTGATGTTATTATGCGCCTCCTATGGGTTTTGTGTGGCTTGGGTTGCTGCGTCGGGGTCTTTGCAGTGGGGTACGAATTGATAGCTGCCGTGTCTTCATCTAACGATATCTCAAAGATGCTGTTCTTGGTTTATTTCTTTATCTTTATGGTTGGTTTGCTATTTCTTTCTATAATCTTTTGTATGGAGGTAGTCGCGTTTCGCTCTAACTATGCAGGAATAGGAGGGCGAGCACTTTATCTAAATTGGCCAAGACGGTCTTCATTAGGCGCAATAAATGTGGCACGATTTTTAGGCGGTTTGATTACTATTGCAGCCATGCTGGCTATTGTTGTTGCCTTATTGAATATCTATGTCGCTCTTGGAGCTCCAAATAATGTTAGCAACCCTTCTCCCGAATCTTTGCAGGCTCCCGGAGTTATGTGGGTTCTGGGAATGATCATTCTTTTCATAGGCATGAGTGTAAAACGAGGCCCGAGCGCTCGAACAGGGCAGGACCGGTAGATTTGCCGTTCTTCGTCCCGACGGCGATATTACGCCACACGACATTAATCGGGCGCATACCCCCCTGACACGACTTATGTCTGCATTAGCCTTGAGGCGATTAGAGGCGTAGTTTCGACCTTGGCATTACTAGAATTGGCTGGGCCCGCGCCTTAATTTAGAAAAACCCTAAATGGATTCGAACTTTTTAGCTCAGGCCGTGCGGTAAAGTTTTGTGGAGATTCAGTACCTGATTCGTAAAATGTGTTCGAATTGCACATATCAAGGGACGCCACTAGACTTGCCTCCACTGCCCAGGGCGCGCCGACGAGCGAGCAAGGAGATATCGCCATGAAAAAATGGATCACATTATGCAGTTTGCCGTTCTTACTCGGACTTCTGGCGATTTTTTCGACTCACAGCGCCTTCTCTTTTCAAACAGATGAAAATTCGCGGCCTCTTCAATTTTCAAAGTCCGTTGAATACACGATCAGTTCAAAGTTTGGAGACTGCCCTATTTATTTCAGAAAATCTTGCGGAGAAACGCTGCGTCTAATATGTAATCGCCCGATAGATAATATGCGGACGAGTAGAACGGGTTATTATCTTGATTTTGATTTGAATCCTGTGGCCCCCTCTTGCAATTGGTTTAATCAAAAGGACTGCCAAGAACCAACAGCATGGAACATCTGTGAAAAAGTAAGAAAATATCAAGGCATCGCTCCGTCGTCTGAAATGGAACGATCCGTACAAAACAAGTTCGGCAGTGGTGATGGTTACACCTGTAAAGTAGTGAGTACCTGCGGCGACATGCTTTATGTCGATTGCGGTGCTGCTGCTGATGGACCTGCCTATCTTCTCGACCGTGAACTCAACATGCTTGCCCCGTCGGGAGGATTATGTATGGCGGGTTGTGCCGGTCATGATGATCAATGGAAAAAGTGGGACAACTGTCGGGAGCAGGCTAATAAAGACTTGCGCAAGAAACTGGAAACCGGAGAGGACGTGCCGCCTTCTTCTCTCATGAGCGATTTTTGAAATCAAACATAACTGAGGCCAGACTAACTTATGTAATAACTAAACAACCAAGAATTGCGCACTTAAGCATTCCCTTCGGAAATGTTTTAACTCTGCGCCTCCAGCGCAAAAGGAGGGGTCGCCATGCGACCTAGCGCCGCTTCCTGGCGCGTTTATTCAGCAGATAAGTAGTTGATAGTGAGGTACATAGATCCATCATCTACAAGACGTCTACTTTTTCAAGCAATAATTTCAATACGTTGCAGACCAACTCCTGCGGGATTTCTAACTCCCAAAACTATTGTGTATGGTTCTGCCTCACTTTGCGAATGCGGCATTATAACTTTATAGAAGAGATAACATTATGCGTGTAGTTGTGGTTGTTTTTTTGTCGGGAATGCTGTTGCTCAACACATCTGTATATGCAGAAATGCCATCAGAATGGTCAGACTGTGAAACATCTGTTGACTGCGATGTGGTGTCCAGTTCCTGTGGGCCAAGCTTGGGAATAAATGTTCATCATAAAGCCGAAGCTCAAATAGAAATCTGCAAAACGGAGAACTGCTCGGGAAACTGTAATGGCTCCGCAATCCAAGCATATGCAGCTATATGCAAAAATGGACAATGCGTTCCCGACTATACAGCGAAACCGCCTTCTGTTCCGGACGTCCACTATAAATTGAAGAATCTTGAATTGAGGTGCCCAAATGACAACCCCAACTGCGGAATTGAACCTCGAGAGTAAATAGACATCAGAGAGAATCCCCTAGAACCTCCTCATCTCTTTAACGATACATATTAATGCTGGCGGTAAAGTTTTGTGAAGATTCAACGCATCATCTATGTACAGGGAATTGCCTATGATAATTCATCAAATAAAAGACTAAAAACTCCACCATCATGCTCATGCCGAAAGTTATCAGAATAATTTGACCAACACCGAGCGTCATACCTCTATGGCGTTGGCCTGGCAGCTGGATCTGTCGTCAGGCCAGCCTGTCGGACATATCTCTTATTCGAAGTCCACTATCGCGATAACCTTTTTTTAACGTGTTTAAAATTAGCATATCCCGAGTTATTCAAAACAAATCTTAGAGAAGGTAGATCCATGCAAAGAACTCCCAGAAGTTTTCTATGCTTGCTGTTTTTGGCAATTTTTTCTATTTCTCCCAAATCCTATGCTCAATCGACTAATGGCACTGAAGTTTCATACCCGCAAAATATTGTCTGTAATCAATATGAAAATTTTGGCGAAATTACTGACGGGAGCGCTACACATCCCCACAACATAATAATGAATTTTGAATCGTCCTCCGATAGTCAATATATATATAGCGGAACCGCGAAAAACTGGAAAGATGGCGGCGGAGGAGAAAGCGTAAACGCTTACTACGACTCTACAACAGGTAAGTTCCTCAATGGAACTTCTGGAATTGTTTGCCCACCAAATCTTTAGCTTCAAAACGTAGCTTCAGATAAGTGCGCACTTAGGCCTTCCCCACGGGGGTTTGCTGCTTTTGGTAAATAAAAATAAACTTAATAATCTCATTAAGTTTTTATTAGTAGTGCGAAGATTATGTAAATCTATACTGCAATGAATTTAAGGTGTGATTCGTGCTTCATAGATGGACTATCAAATCCCTCTTGAACTTAGCCTGTCTGGTTGTCGCGCTCCTTGTTCCACCGACTTCTGGATATGCAGCAAAACTTCAACCTGGTGATCTCGCGAATATTGAAAACGCTTGTGCAGCGGCTGTCGGAAAAAATACAAAAGAATATTACCAATGTTTACAAGAAGAGATGACAAAGCTTGCTGCGCAGCCCGATAGTGCTCCCAATAATTCAGGCAATCAAATGCCTCAAGCAACATCTCCCTCAAATGAATTTATTACAACTTTTGATGCTGGCGCCATATCACCACCTCATCAAGATGCTCACATAACCTATAATCTAAACCCAACCGCCGAACGTTTTTACATCCATATACCTGCTGCCGCCTCAAGTTCAACTCGTTTTGGATTGTTAGTTTATATTCCGCCTACAGAACAAATCATAGCATTGCCAGAAGACTGGGCCGACGTTCTCGATCAACGCAACCTGTTATTCATTGCGCCTCTCAACGCAGGTAATAACCAAATCAGTTCACGCAGACTTGGACTTGCTGTGCTCGCAGCTCTGGAAATGATGCGATATTACCAAATTGATCCACAGCGCGTTTACGTATCCGGTCTTTCGGGAGGTGCACGTATGGCAGGCTTGCTTGGTTTCTATCAGCCCGATGTATTTCATGGCACCATACAAAATTGTGGGGCTGATTTCTACCAACCCGTTCCAAAAGTCCTTGCCCAATCGGAGGTCGATACCAATGGTGGACCCTATGGAATATTTGATGCAACACCCGACGAAATCAACCAAGCTCAACGTGTGCGGTTTGCCCTCATCACAGGTAGCGGCGACTTTCGCCACGGCAATATCCTCGATATCTATAATGGCGGTTTTGCAAATTCTGGGCTTAGGGCTAAATTATTTGATGTCAAAGGAATGGGCCATCGAACGGCCGATGCCACGACATTAAGCGCCGCACTTGATTTTGTAGAAACGGGACGCTAACTAGTTTTAGGAATGTCGCATATACCAACTTATCCGTGGACATCATGCGTTCAAAAGTTAAGAACTGCCCATTACTCTCCAACGCACCGTCAAATTACGCTGACATCTTGAATACCCCCAATCCTAAATAGATCACTGAGGGAGTTACATATGAAACAGAAAGTGTGGCAGGTATTATCTATAATCGTTTTGCTAGGCTGTATTACGCATACGGCTTATGCATCTCGCAGCCTTATACCAGTATTGTCGAGCACAGATTTTGGCACGGCAGAACCTACAATCTCTGCGCTCGCAGGAACCGCAGAAAGCGCAACGTTTGGGAACAACAAGTGTGTCTATGATGGCACGGGACACTATTCCGTGAAAGATGATGCCCAACTTTTTGCTGAGGCCACAATGAAGTGTGGAAATGCAGGGGTTTCGGCAGGACACTTAATTTGTCAACTGACAACCAATTTAGATTGCGGTCCGGTTGATGGCTATCGTCATCACTATCAACTGACAGAACAGGGTATTCAGGTTGATAATCAGTTGATTGCCTGGAGTATTAATCAACCCACCAATGTTCAAGTTGTATTGAAAGGCTTGGTCTCAGGAAGTGGAGCACACGGAAAAGAAATTACGTGTGTTGCTCCACGGTCAAAGTTTTCTACTACAGAGAACGTAATGAATTTGATTTTGATGGAGAATAATTATGATCACAGTAAGAAAAATGAGATTGATAAAATGTGCGATGGTAATCTTTTTGTCCAATATCTAGCTGCCGCTAAAATTGGCGATACCGTCGACCAAAATTCAGTAGCCGGGCAATGCTTTACCATATCTAACCTGGTCAAAGATTGGGCAACGACAAAATGTACTGTTGCTAGCAAATAAACTTGTTGATGGTTATTGATGAAGAAGCATGAGCATAGAGCGCTCACTTAATGTGTGTTAGTTGTAGCCGTTGTAAAGCTTCTCAAGGAGAGAAAATCCATTAGGGTCATACGAACGTAAACCGTCGCGTCCATCAGCAGGGGGCGTACCGTTCATACGGCGATCTCCATGCGCTCCGAAATACCACATTGACAGTTCAGCCCAAAACTCTTGTGGGTTTGTGGCGGCATAGGCATTTTGCCATAAACCCGCCGACATAGATTGCGCGTATTGCTGTTTTATCAGCTGGCGCTGCGCCGGATTAAAGCCGTAATCCATAATTGCATGGGCAAATTCGTGGATACAGATATCGGCGCCACCTCCATATCTGTCGCCTGGCAAGTGGAGTATGTTCTCTTCCCCACATGAAGACATTAATCCGCCTTTGCCGCGCGTGCGCAAATCAATAGTCGTTTGCTTGCCGGTATTATCTGTGTAAACAACACCACGCTGGCTGCGAAATTCCGGTAAATCGGAAGTATTTTCACTATGCCCAATGATGTGCAGTTCGGCACCTCGTTGAACAAGATTTGCACGTATTTGAGGAATATTATTCAACATCATCGATATTTTATTACAGGCAATTTCCAGCGCTTTATCATCGACAGACGAAGACGACCGAACGGGAATACCGCCGCAATCAATGTGTTTTGCATAAAATTCAGCGGCAGATATCTCCGCTTCTTGGTTGGCCTGCTGGGCGTGTAGACATAGTGGCAACGATAGTATGCCAAGAGCGAGAAGAGCCAACACTAGGTGTAATGGTCCGAGACGGTCTACTTTGAACATTTTCACCCTCCTTAAACGCGTTTCCATAGCTTAAAGGGTCGATATTAAGCGCCAAACATCATTGCTAAAGCCTTAAGTAGTCCAATTGGGCATCATAAATTCGCTGAATTAATATCTGAGGATAACCACCTAGAATGCCGCTGCGGTGCAACATATAAATAGCCAGGCTTGTCCCAAGCCAGAAGAAACTGCCGATATTCGAGCTCATATTGAGTGCAGGACAGTATGCGCCTATATTCTGACACAGATGTGTGCCCTAATAGCTAAACGTCCTAGCCGTTATCATTTTTAAGGGAGAGGTTTGTTATGAAACGCGTAGCCCTAGCTGTGATCATCACTTTTCTTAGCCTCCTACCTACCTTACCTGTGCAAGCTCGCGGCGATGGGATTTTGCTGGGTGTCGGCATAGGTGGAGGTCTAGCCTGCTGCGGTTATTACCCCTATTACTCACCCTATTACGCAGGCTACCAGCCCTATTACGCGCCACCGCCTACCGTTGTTTATACTCAGCCATCAGTTGTATATGCGGCGCCTCCGCCCGTTACCTACATAGCACCACCCCAGACCATTGCTGCCAGTCAGCCTGCGCCAGTAGGCGCTACGCAATCATGCCGTCAATTTCAAACGACAATTAACGGAGCGCCCGTTAATGGCACGGCGTGTCTACAATCTGACGGAACCTGGCACGTTGTTGGTAATTAGACGTCATTGAATAAGGCACTTCCACTTATCCAACTAAATATATCAAGGTAAATATCGGCAGATATCTACGTTGCTTTGATGTACGCCATCTCGCAAGGCGTGTTGTGAAGCTGCATAAAAAAATAGATGAAAAATAACGATATCAGAACAAAATTGAACCCCTTTGGCAGATCATCTCGACGATCTGGATCCTATCAGCTTCTGATGAGATCGCCGAGGGTTGTCATTGGAAAGCTACACAACTAACATAGTTGAGGCTTTGGAGGCGACAGGATGACGCGCATTATTTCTATATTATTGACCATGCTATTTATTACTGTTGGATGCAGTGACGACCAAAGCCAACAGAAAATCGCTTCAAGCCCACCGGCAAGATTTATTTCAGAAAGCAGCCATAGCAAGGTGTATTTTTATGCGTCCTACGTAAACCCTGACACTAGACCTTATTTTGATGAAGTGTTTCGCCTTCACATAGATGGCGGCTATATTCAAGATATCAGTGCCGATCAGTACCTTGTAAAAGATCTTCCTCTAGGAGACCATTTATTCGAAGTCGATGAGATTTCATGGACAGGTTATGTGACAAATCATTCGGCAGTAATCGTGCGCGTTGATAATAAAACACCGCATTACGTAGCCGATGACATACTGCCGAAAGATAAAGCCGTATTTTCAAGTGTACCTATTGAGCGTGGGGAAAAGGACATCACCTCACGAACACAAACCTGCCCTTGCGAATACTCTCTCTTGCGATAGATGGACTAAGACGAGAATATACACTTTTTATGTCGCTGGTGGTGAAGGTGGCGATGTAGCAACAACCTCGGGCAGCGGTGCAACCGACGCTATAGGTACAGACTGAGCGGAAGATGAGTCAGTGGTTTGTTTCGCTCCGCCAGAATTTTTTCGAGTTGCAGCTGATTTACGTGCTTCCTCAATAAGGGTGCTCGCAGCAGCAAGCGACTCGCCTGTAATCGCTTCACCAGCCAACATGCGTGAAACCTCATCAATACGTTTTTCTAAGCTCAAAACTTCGACAATCGTACGTGTCGATGTGCCATCGGTTTTTTTACTTACGTGTAAATGTTGATCGCCACGTGAGGCAACTTGCGGGCTATGCGTAATGACAAGGATCTGTGTCGTATCGGCGAGGCGCGATATGCGACCACCTACCGCCGCCGCCGCCGCGCCGCCAATACCTGTATCGATTTCGTCGAACACAAGCGTCGACACGGCCTGAACTTGCTGCAGAATCATCTTCACAGCTAAAATCAACCGAGATAATTCGCCACCGGAAGCTGTTTTTGCAATTGGACTGAACGGCATGCCTGGGTTCATTCTTGCTGTAAAAGAAATCTCGTTTATACCGCGCGCACTTCGCTTAGCCGTGTTTTCAATAACTTCAATCTGCACTTGCGCGCTCAGCAGCTTTAAGGGTGGCATTTCTGCCGTAATTTCAGCACTCAGCCTAACCGCAGCTTTTTTCCTCTCTTCGGATAAAATGAGGGCATGATTGCGATAAACTTCGTTAGCTTTGATGAGCTTGTTATCAAACTCCTTGATCTTTGCCGGTGCTCCACGTATTCGCGCCAGCCGCGCAGTCAAATATTCATAGTGTTCAAAAAGTTTCTCTGGCGTAACCTTCCGCTCAGTTGCTATTGCCTTTAGTTCCGCAAGTGTTTTCTCGATCTTGCCAATCCCGCTGGTATCTACATCGATGTAATCCGGCGTTAGCATGCGCATTTCGGAGATTGCTACGCGTGTTTGCTCAAGAGCCGTCTTAATGCTGACCTTTAAATTGTTTAATACCTCGTCCGTCTGGGTCGTAAGGATGCGATCAACACGAACAAGCGAATTTTCCACACCAGATTGTGCAATTAATTGTGCATTCATCGATTGAAATAATTCGCATATGCCCCGCGTGTTAATAAGCCTCGCGAGTTCAGCCGATAAGTCCTGATAGGTCGTACTGTTAATACCAATTTTTTCGATAGCAGTGACGACACGATCAATTCCCTGCTTCTCCCGCTCGGCCGAAGAAAAGAATGCACGCTCTTCTTCAAGTTCGCGCGTAATACGGCTAATGTCGTCCCATGCTTTAATAACATTACCCAAGATGGCCGGAGGATAAGCACCGAACAAATCAAGCAAGGAGAGTTGCGATTCCGGCGCCAAAAAGGTCTGGTTGGCATTTTGTCCATGGATTTCAACCAAATAAGTGCCAAGTTCTTTTAAAAATGGCAGTTGTACAGAATTGCCGTTTACGCTGATCTCTTCATCCCCAGCCCTTCTGATGATCCGCTTAATCTGCAGTTCAGCTCCAGCTGCCTTCATTCCCTCCTGCTTGGATAAAAATGCCCAAACCGGATGTTTCTGAGGCGGATTAAATGAGGCTTCGATACAAGATTCTTCTGAGCCCTGCCTGATGGCTTCGCGATCGGCGTCGTCACCTAATATGAGCCCTAAAGCATCAAGCAAAATGGATTTACCAGCGCCGGTTTCACCTGTCAGAACCGTAAGACCCCCGACAAATTCAACGCTAAGGCTGCTGATAATTACAAATTGTGAGATAGACAAACTTTTGAGCATGAAGAAATCTACTTAGTTAGGTGAATTTTTTGAACCAGCGTAGTCTAGGCATTTACTCTTTCAAAAAGGTTAAGGCTTGTTAACTGATTGTCGCATCGTGCCTTCATTTACTTAAGGCTTAATCAATTATTAGGAAGATTTTCGGCCATTTTCTCGCCTTCTCGCCCCTCGTCCACCCTAAATAGCAACCTTGGTATGAAACAATAAATTCATTGCCGCTATTTAGCACCATATACATGCCACGTAGAAAGACCGGGTAAAACTTCTTCGAACTTCAATTTACCACCAAATTGATTCTCCAGAAATTCTATGTCACATAACGATGCAAATGACTTATCACCGACATTAACCGGTAGTCCTTCAAAAAGAGTCTCCTGCAAAGGATCGAGACAAACATCGTACACTCTGCGGTTTGTACGTTGGGCAATTTCAAGAAGTTTCTGCGCACTAACAGAGTCAAGAGGATCTTTTGAGGTTATTAGCTGATTTTTCGGACCATAAAGCGCTTGGATAAAATAACCACCCCAGGATGAGTAGTTGACAATCGCGGAAGCCGCGCGTTGTGGATCACTGAAATAATCAAATATGGCTTCCTGATCTTGCCTCATATTAATGGCAATCGGTTCTTGTGTAAGGACAAGCATGGAAAGCACGTTGAGAGCAAAATAACATAACGTCACGGTTAAAAGTGACGTAGGGGCTAGGGCGGCAATAAGGTCACTGAATAGCAACAGGACCGGCACCCAGAGAAAAATAAAGTGATGTCCTGCCCATACTTTACCTAATCCTATAAAGACAAAGAGAGACATAAAAAATGACAAACCAAGAAGTACGGTCCTAGGCCGCAGAGGCAGAAATAACTTTCGCTTAATAGCGAGTGTCAGACACGCAACTATCAGAGCGGCACAAAGAAGCATGCTCACGATCATTGGCAGCATATTAGAGACTTGCATATCAAAGACACGATGTGCATAAGCCGGCCAGGTTAGAATAAGTAAGAGTGAGGTGATAAATACCGTCTTGCTACCTTGCTCACTTTCCAGACGAGCGCCAACACGGCTGAGATGATCGAAATAGGTCCCTCCACCCATTTGGGCGAAGAGTAAAGTCACCAATCCTAACAGCACGATTACCGCCATCAAAAGAAGAGGTATGCGACTTTTTACTAATTGCGCATAGAGGCGCTGCCAACTCAACTCGTCTAGAACCGCGATGCAAAAGAACGAGAATGATGGAATAAGGTAGACAAAAAATATTTTATCCTCAGCAGCCAAAAGAATTAACAAAGCCAACGCAATTCCATAAGCACAACGCAAAGCAGAAGAAAGTGACAATATCATATGACGGGCAAGGACAGCGCCAAGAGGAAAACACATCAACGAGAATTTTACCGGCCCTGTGTCGTGGACAAACTGAAATACAAATGGAAAGAATGACAAAATAATGGGCAGACAGAGCTGGGGTTTTTTCGAATATCTAGCCAGCAGTAACGCAAAGCCTAAAAAGAAAACAAGGCCATAGGCGTATTGAACTCGCGGCGCGTGAAATAAATAGTAAAAAGGCGCATAAAGGACAGAGCTTAACAGCCCGACATAATGATAGGCGCCGGAGATGCGTAGACCGAAGAAAGTAATGCGATCATACCGCCCGTCACAGCCTTCCTGAAAAATATCTAACTTGGCAAAAGGATGATCAAAACAAGCAAGTACATGATAAGGCAACACCTCATCCATGTTCATCGGCACAAAAAAGACCGCCCATATGGATAACACGACGAACGTCAATAGCCCGCAAACGGCAACGAAACGCTCGGTCTCGGCCATGTCAGGCGGTGCTGAGGAAGAGGTAAACCAGGATCTCATGATCTTGCCCGAAACAATAGTCTATGGGCAGCTGCGGTCAACCCCCGATTTATGATGGGCACAATCGTTTGTAGAATTTATTGAGTAGCTATCTTGCCCAAAAGATTCGCCAAAAAAATGTTGAACAAAGCCCCGTCGACGTACTTATCCAGCTTTATCAATTTTTTCTAGCTTAATCACCACACGACGGTTCTGGGCCTGATTATCCGGAATAGGATTCCCATTGGCATCACGGTTTGGCGCTATTGGAAATGTGTCGGCATAACCCGCAGCCCTCAGCTTCTGTGGCGAAATTCCTTGCTCCAAAAAGAAATGAACGACTGCAGCCGCACGTGCCGTAGACAATTCCCAATTAGAAGGAAACTGCACGGTGTCGATTGGCGTGTCATCCGTATGCCCTTCGACGGTTATCTGATAATCATTAAATTGATCGGATTTCAAATTTCCTGCCACTTCTTGGAGGATTGATTTTCCTGAGCTGCTTAATGTAGCCGATCCACTGGCGAAAAATGCTGCGCTATTGATTTGCAGCGTTGTAATTCTATCGCCCTTTTGCTCAAAATTAGCATCACCTTGTTTCTTTAGATTATCTACGATTTGAGGAAGGGAATGAGAAGATGTGTTATCCGGTATGAGCGGCGTTTGAGCCGCCTCAATAGGTGGTGGCGCAGCCGTCGCAGGTACATCAGTTTTCACTGTATCTTCAACTTTTACTTCGGGTGATGGCACCGCTGTATTAACGAGTTGTTGCACTTCTGCTTTGGGTTGGCCGTTTGTTGCCGTACCTGGCAACTGCGTCGGCGGTTGTATGGGGCGTTGAGGATCTTCTTCAGGCTCTTGCTCGTCAAAATTTTCTGGAAATTTTACAATCGTAGCGCTGGGCTGGGGCACGTAGACTTTCGGCAGATCGTAATTTATTGTTTCAGGGTATTTAGTTTGTTCGGCAATCTGCACCGCTTCTTTCTTTGGTGTCGTATCTTTTTTTGCAATCGATAGTGAGAGTATTACAGCAAAGAAACACAATAGCAGCGTAATCATGTCGGCATAAGTCATCAACCAATCGTCTGCATGACTAGTACTTTCAGTTTTTTTACGCCAATGCTGCTTCATGCGCCAACCGCCTTCAAGATAGGCGGTATTGCTTGATTAACCGCAAGCTTTGGACGAATTATTTTTGCCTTAAAGTAATCAAAGTAGTCGTGAACATCGGGGCGTAGAAAACTATTCAAACGATCGTGGATATACATGGGGTTCTTATTTGCAACTAACAAAACCATTCCTTCTGTTATCAGCTGATTACGAAATCTACGGCTGTCCACTTCCTGACGAAGCCTGGAGGCGGCCGGCATGTAAACCATCCGCGCCGACATGACACCGTAGAGAGTCGATAAAAATGACACGGCTAGACTTGAACCAATAACTGCAACATTGTCACTCAAGCTACACAACATTGTCACCATACCAACCAAAGTACCAACCATGCCAAAAGCAGGGGCATGGCTTGCCATGGCGTGAAGTACGTCAACCGGTATACTGTCGCGCTCATAACATGCGTCCGCCGCAGTTTCCATCATGGCACGCACTTCTTCCGGCGAATATTGGCTCACAACCATATTAAGTCCATATTTTACGAAAGGATCATCCATACCGTTCTTAGCGATGTTGGATTCGAGGCTACGCATTCCCTTTTCTTTAATGAGACATGCCCAGTCGATAATGTTGGTCATGTCACGATGAAGGTTTTGATGTGACATCTGAGGAATTTTAAACATTTCAATAATTGCATTGAGGGCATTTTTTACATCACCAGCGCGATAACTCATAAAAGCGACTGCAATGACGCCACCAATAACGATGATTAAACCTTCGAGACTAAAAAAAGCTTGGATACTATGTGCGCTCAGTATGATTGAGCTTAAAACGATCAAAAGACCGAAGGCCGCTCCCATCACCGGTGCGCGGGCATAGATCTCAAAAAATGGCTTCGTAGACTTCGACATTTTCTTATCCCCCTAGATAGATACCAGCGTCATGATGGCTCCTGAGTAAAATGAGCCCTGGCTCCTACAAGCAACTGCCATGCCACGCGCAGTAATTTACTAACCCACTGATAGATAATGAATTTCTTCTGAGAAATCCGAACCGCCGCATTCTCTCTGTTTAAAACTGGGAAGAATACGGCAACGATCAGGACAAAAAATGCCGATACAAATTCGTTCGAGCAATTCAAGATAAGCGCTTGCGTAGACATATAATTTCTAGTCGCAAAAGCGAATCACCCCTGCCGTAGCCAACAAGTATGGAGGCTCCTCATCAATTAGATCAGTCCTCGCCAATATTGCTTTGATCATTAGAGAGGTCATACAATGCGGACCCCGCGACTAAATCCACCCAAAGGAGATGTCCCATGAAGAAAACGCTCGCATTTGTCACAGCATTAGCCCTCATCATAGGCATCGCTTCTGCCGCCGAAGCTCAAACGGAGCCATCCGGCCAAGCCCCTTCTGGGACAATGACCGGTCCTGGTGGCGGTGGACATAATGAAGCGTATGAGCGCCATCCCGAAATCCACCGCGCTATTCATGTCTTGGAAAGAGCCAAAGATGACTTACAACAAGCGGCACATGACTATCAAGGACATCGCACAAAGGCTATCTCTGATATCGACGCCGCATTGACCGAACTCCATGAAGCTCTGCAGGTCGACGAAAAGTAAGTTATCGTTTTCTTTTCGAGCGCGCTTATTTAATGAGAAGCCCACGTCGCTGGCCTTTTTCTATGAAACATTCCGGCGATGTGGGCTTTTCAAAATAATGAACTTTTCTAGATAAGAAACATTTCTATTTAACCATGTCGCACGAAGCTAACAATTTCAAAGGCCTACTATTTTTTTCCTGCCATGGTTAATGATCAATAGAACCGATGAAAGTAATTATTGCGCTTGCTCTAATGAGATTAGATCAATAGCCTCAACACCATAATTTTGCATATTTTATTTTATTCTGCCTATCAGTAGAGAATTTTAATGAAGAATGTTTGTGAAACAGCTCACTTCGAGCCCGTGATCGTACATACCGAGACCTTGGGAAAAAAGGTCTCGAGCCATGTATATTCAATCTGTGAAGCGCGTCGGGCGGTCGAAAATACCAGTCAAATGGAGATCGTGTCGCACTACGAAGATAAACGGCAGTCTTTGATAAATAAGATTATTGTTGAGGGCATTCAGCATCTAAGTCTAGCAAAAGCCGCCGATGCGATGCTTGAGAAAGAGACGACTTGTATACACGCTGCGTTGCCCTTCGATTTGGCGACGGCACGTTATTATATGATTGAACTTTCCCAATCCACACAAGATATTAACCTCATTTATATTCGCGATTACCTGACAGTACGTCCATTATCAATGTCTGACTTTTGTCAGCGTATTGAAAACACGACCGCCTATCAAACACTCAAAGCACACTCAAAAAAGGAAGAATTATTTATTGCTTTGCAGGTATTTCCAGTTGTTCAACTTGGTGAGAGCCTACGCGTTATTAGGCCGTTGCCCGATGAATACACACCCAAAACGATGATGGTTTTGACCATATCGACTAGCGCGATTGACGCACCTTTTCAGCTAGCGCGACGCGACGTGCCGCAGAACTACAATGGCAGTCCGGTCATTGACGTAAAGCTTCTGATACGCACCTACGAAGAAGAGCGCTTATTATCTCTCTGCGAATAGTCCAGAATTGCGCCTCTAGTACGACAAACAGCTTGCGCGCTATATCTTAACACCTATCGCCCCACGCATATCGGCACGATTAAGTTTTGCATCCCTGAGATCGGCACCGGTTAAATCTGCATCAATAAAGATCGCATCTTCTAGATTGGCGCCTCTTAGATCGCAATTCGTTAGCATCGCACCTTCAAAATTTGAGAAATTAAGTATCGCATCTTTCATGCGACCACCACGCAGACTTGCGCCAGCAAAATTTGTCGGCCAATTGATTGGGCGTGAACTGGCAAAGCCAGTAAGAATAGACATTGGCGAGCAATTGGCGCCACGCAAGTCAATTTCTTCAAGAGTAGATTCTGAGAAATTAACGCCACGACAATCAGCTTTTTGAAGCGAAGCCCGCGCCGCATTACATCCAGCCATATCGGCCATAGAAAATATGGCATTGTTGAACGATGCATTAGCCAGGAGTGCCATCTTGAGATTTGCGGCTTGTAGTTGCGCCCCATTGAGGATCGCCAAACTAAGGTTGACACCGGAAAGGTTAGCCTGTTTACCGTGTTGCCCGATTGTATCAACCCAAAGCTTGTGGCTTGTTAATATTTCTTGAATTTTAACATCCAAATTTTCCATGGAACGCGGAAGTTTGGCGCGAGCAAAAGCCGTATTCGAATAGTCTGCCGAATCTATGATGCTGGCCGTCAAGTCCGCATCTTCGAAAGTGGCACCATCCAAAATTGCGCCGCTTAGAATGACAGACTGCATGTTTGCGTTACTAAAATTACAGCCCGTTAGATTGGCATTAGCAAATGTGGCGCCGTGTAAATCACTACCAGCAAAATTTACCCCGCTAAGCCTTGCCGTACGAAAGTTCGCAAAACTAAGATCTGTGGAAAGCGCCAATGCACTGGAGAAGCGCGCTCTTTCTGCCGATGCGTGGCGAAATATTGTATCGCTCATTCGCATCCGATTGGCACCCAGATCATGAACAGGCGCTATGTTGCCGCTCGTATCGCGACGAAACAATGAACCTTCACCAAAATTAGCATCCGTCAATGTGGCGCTGGTAAAATTGGCACTGCGCATCAGGGCGCCACGCATATCTGCCTGACTGAGATCTGCGCCCTCAAAATTACAGCGCGTCATGTTGGCACCAAAAAAATTCGTTCGCGGCGCGGTAACAGCGACAAACTGACTACTTATAAGTATTGAACCAACAAAGTCGCCTTCAGTAATATTGCGCCTTGAAAAGTCTAAGCCCTGAGCTGATTGCATACCAAGTTCAAGCCTATGGGCATTACTTAATCCCTTGAGGAACTTTTCGTGGTTAACCAACATTGTGTTAAGTTCGTCTTGTGTGATACTGGTCATAGCCCCGCTCAGTGCTCCCGATCCCCGCCCTAAATGCCCGACAATTTTATATTCTTAGAGAGTTACAAACTAATTAAGCACAAGGAATCACTCGGTTTTCCTATGATTTACCCCCTAATTCTCTTCCCATCTCTTCAAGGTTTATGGCAAGCCAAATGGGTTAGTCGCAGGAAGACATAGATATACCAACTGGTATAGAGGTGCGCTCTTGATGACGTTCGTCGAGGCAGAGATCAGTTTTCCGACGTTCGCTTAGATCTTAGCTATGATGTTTGGGTCGCCATGATCTGTGATGTCACTTATCCAAAATCAAAAGAGAAATGCGAAGGTGCGCGAGGCTATACTCATCCGTCCATTAACAATCAGCAGCGCGGTTGATGCCCAAAAAAAGGCATTAGACTTCGTTAACTATTCAGTTTTGATATCTAAGTGCGTCAAAAAGTTAAAATACACGCTTAGGAGACATAAATATCTAATGTTACCAACAAGAAAAGTTGTATTAACCATATTAGGACGTTGACGAATCTGGCCGGTTTGCGTACCCCCAAGTGTGTCCGTATTCGCAAAAGCTGCTCACACACCATCGCGAGGATATCCTCCATAAGATGAAACTAATTGGCCTATTGTTTGGCAAGGAGTTGCCATATATCAATAATCAATTAGTTGATAATTGCTTTTACGACTTATGGTTGTGCTGATAATTGCGGCACATTTTATTGTTACGCCGATTAAGGATGCGCTGGAGGCATTGAAGTTTATTTTAATGCGCCACTGCATACAAAGTGGTCAAAGGCAGATTGCGAAAAAATGAAACAGTTAAACCCATATCAGTTTTACGAGCTAGGTGCCAAGTTACACGGCCTGTTCGATAACCGCACGCAAAACCGCGTGGCAGATATGTTTGCGCCACTCACAGAAGCACAGACACTTCTCGATGGTTTCATCAAGGGCGATCCATTTGCTCTTGATACCTCGAAAGCCGATGCAAATCGACTTCTGGCAAAAATCAGCTCCATTTTTAATCGTTACTTTATTGATCAGACGAGTAAGCAGCTGAAAGCCTCAACCGGTGAAGACCGTATCGATCCCCATGAGTTGGCGATGATCTATTCTCTCTTGGAAAAATTCGAACACGCTTTAGCGGCAGAACTCAATCGCTCTCCTACCTATGTCGCAGGTAAAATAGGGATTTATTCGACCTATGATCTCATTGAAAATGCCCATCAAGTTTTCTCTAAAAACCTACTAGAAGCCATACCAACTTCTGCGCAAAACGAATTTGATAACGCTGGCAGAACGCTCGCCTTCGGCCTAGGCACCGCGGCAACCATGCATATGCTTAGGGCGATAGAAATCGCACTCAAAACTTACTATGAGCTGTTCGCCGGACAAGCAACCGCTAAAAACGAGCGCAACTACGCCGCCTATCTTAAGAAACTAGGCACGTTGGCTGACGAAGAAGAAAATGAATTTCGTCCCGATAAACGTGTCGTTCAGATGCTCACCCAAATTAAAGACCATTACCGTAATCCACTGATTACACCCGATACGAATATTTCGATCGAACAGGCGACTTCATTGTTCGGTATTGCGAGTGCTTTAATTTCACTCATGGCCGAACAAATCGGTTCCCGTCAACAGAAAAAAGGCAAGGGAAGCTCGAAGCCGGTAGCACCTGGCCCCGTCAGTGCCATTGAAGAAGATGATGAGATGTACGAATTTCGAATTTCGCAAGCGGGATAAGCATTTAGCTTTTTATTGTTTTGTTTTGATTTAACATTAGTTTTTTATCTTTCAGACATTGCAGTATTTTATTGCGGCATTATGATCAAGAATATTTGAGTTATTGGAGGAATACATGCGAAATCCATCAAGACGCCGAGCTGCCCAAACAGGGGCTATCCAAGAAGGTACTGCGGAACCAGGCAAAGCGTTAATCTATCCCGACACTTCATCGATGCACATTTCCGGTGGTTGCTCTTTCTCTCCGTATAGAGCTCCTAATCCTCCACCACGACCTCTACTTGCTAGTAGCAACGCAGTGTTTACACGCATTACAGGGCCAACCCACCTATCAGGGCCAACTCACATTGGCGGCGCAATGCATGGCACTCCGTTCGGCGGAGCAACTGAAGATACGGCAAGAGGTCATGCTCAACCAAAGGACACCGTAGTAGCTTCCGCTGCTGAAGCTAGCGGCGGCCAAGCAGAAAGATCAAAGCGAGTTCCAGGAGCAGGCAATGTTCTCTTAACAACACCTCGTCAAGCGATTTTCGGTTGAACTTATTGGCCTCTTTAGCCAACATCGCAGTGACTGATATTAGAATACCAAACGCAAATATGCAGCTATCAGCTCGATAGCTCATGTATAAGTTCATGAACGAAACAGCTTCTCGAAATATTTTTTGTTTCCATTATCTTGGCTTCTAGTTTAATAGTGAAGTCATGATGAGTGCCATATCCGTGACTATCCAGGATGTCCAAGAAGCTGCCGAACGTATTAGCGGACATATAAGGACGACCCCTCTCATTGAAGTCCCCCTACTCAACAAATTGTTGGGGTTTCGTCTCTTCATCAAGGCAGAAAATACGCAATACACCGGTTCTTTCAAAACGCGCGGCGCTTTCAATCAGTTATTGCAACTAACAGATGAAGAAAAAAAACGCGGTGTAATAGCTATATCTTCGGGCAACCACGCCCAAGGGGTCGCCTATGCCGCACAAATACTTGGCATCCAAGCGGTTGTTGTGATGCCCTTGGATGCTCCAAGGCTCAAGTTAGAAAATGCGCGGCAATACGGCGCAACAGTCATAAACTACAACCGTGAAACAGATGATCGCGAAGCTATCGGAAAACGTATCGCCGAGGAACAA
>JABDFY010000029.1 GCA_013286365.1 Alphaproteobacteria bacterium | reverse complement strand
GGGCGTCTGAGTTACGTGTTCTAACCGATGGCAAAGATGCCGGCTATTCTCTTGCCAACGGTCCAGCACCCCACATAGATTTTCGCCTCCACGCAAGTGCCGGAGGGATGGCTGAATTATATAAGCAAGGGAATTTGGCATTTATCCATGCCTGCGGTTTAACAGATTCTACGCGCAGTCATTTTGTTGCAACCGATATGATAGAATGTGGTGTTGGTACTGAAATAGATCTATCGCGTACTGATAATGGTTGGCTAACGCGTGCCATTGAAGCCGAGGGTTCAGCATCTGGTGGTTTGCAAGCTGTAGCGGTCGCTGGAGCTGCCGCTGGTGATTTAGAGGGCCTCAATCGTGTAATCGCCGCACCCGACATTAGCAACGGGTTGCCTTATATTGGCGGAGCAGGCATAGCGACGGCACTATGGGATATGTATCGAAACTACCCCGGTCCCATAGGCGATGCCGGAAGACAAGCGTTACAATTACCAGCCATCATTGATCAGAAGGTTCTGCGTGATGCTCAGGGTCATCCCATAGCTTATCAAGCTGAAAATGGCGCTAATTACGATCCGGCTGGTGGTTTTGGCAACACGCTTAAATCTGTTGCTAGACTTATCAAGATGGATGTTGGACTGCGAGCCATCACGCTCGATTATGGCAACTGGGACACGCATGAATATCAGACAGGGCGATTTCGCGGACTTGTAGAGCCACTCTCAAACGGGCTGGCGGCCTTTTGGAACGATATCGCGGCCTATCATAAATCCATTGTCGTCGTTTCCTTGACCGAGTTTGGTCGGCGCCTGCGTAACAATAAGAGTAATGGCACTGATCATGGCCGTGCTGGCCTTATGTTCGTTTTGGGCGGCCGTGTACAGGGCGGAAAATTTTATGGTACGTGGCCAGGACTGAGTTCGGGGCAACTTGATGAAGGCGTTGATTTGGCCGTTACGACAGATTATCGCCGTGTATTGACTGAAGTACTCAATCATACTGATGGACCCAAAAGCGGTGCTATCTTTCCAAACTACAAACATGAAAATGATTTGGGAATTTTTCAGAACCAGCCAATCTAGATAGAAACGAAATTATGGGGCGGTCGATTTATCCGTGTCTTGTTTTTTCCAGCCACCCCCTAAACTTTTATAAGTTGAAACTAAGTCTTGGGATGTTTTGGCCTGAGCTTCCGCTAGCTCTTTTTGTGAGGCGTAAAGCGCGCGCTGGGCATTCAAAACTTCTAGATAAGATGTTTGGCCTTCTTCATATCTTTGGTTTGCTATTTTGTAGGTATTCTGGTTCGTATCCACAGTTTCAACAAACGATTGATAAGATTTTTCTTGTTCGATGTAAGCCGTCACTGACCGCTCAACGTCAGACAAGGCATTAATCATCGTCTTGCGATAAGTTGCCATTGCTTCTTGCTGCTCTGCATTGGCGGCATCCAAATTGGCCGAAAGAGTGCCGTAACTTAAGATCGGCCATATTACGCTGGAACCCATCATCCATGACTCACTGGAAGCTGCAAATAAATTGCCGGCGTTTGTATTTAAAAGACCAATGAAACCAGAAAGTGATATATCAGGAAAAAACTTAGCTACGGCGACGCCTTGTTGTGCCGTTGCTGCTGCCAGTTTGCGTTCTGCCATGCGAATATCGGGACGATCAGCTATCACGGCTGCGGGTGCTGCAAGAATAAGCTTTTTGTCAGATACGGGGATGGGTGCTGCCGTGCTAACGAAGACCTGTGTCGATCCTGGTTGTTCGCCAAGCAAGACATCCATGCTGAATTCTGCTTGAGCCAACATATTGCGGTAAGTTGGTAGCTGCGTCTGCTCTTCCTCAAGCTGGGCATTTGCTTGTGTCAGATCGAAACGTGGGTCTTCGCCAACCTCAAAGCGTTGTTTTATTATATCCGAAGTTTTGGCATCCGCATCAATGGTGTTTTGTGCGATTGCCAGTTGTGACTGATACTGACGTATATCGATATAAGTGCGCGCAACTTCAGCCAAAAGACTGATCATGATATCGTCACGCGAAGCTTGGGATGCCTCGAGGTCTGCACTAGCTGCAGCGAGTCGTTTGCGATTGACGCCAAACAAATCTAGCTCCCAACTAGCATCAAAGCCTGTTTGAAAAATATTAAATGGCTTTGTGATACCGGGAAAAGAACCGGGCACGGCGAGTTGATTGGCCTCGCGTGTTGCGCTGCCCATAACATTGCCTGTGGGTAACAGGCTAGCTACGGCACTCGATCGCGCTGCCCGCGCCTCGGTGATCCTGGCCTCAGCAATTTGTAGATCTAAATTGCCTTGCGACGCTTTTGCAATCAGCTGCGAAAGAACGGGGTCATGAAAATTTTGCCACCAGTCCTGCTGAACGGGCTCGCTCGACGACTGATCATCTGCCGATAACCATTTTTGAGGAAGTTGTGTGTCAGGTTTCACATAGTCTAGGCCCATACTGCAGCCAACGAGCGCCACAACAGAGCCAATCAAGATGAATCGGCGGATTTGTAGAAGTAAAAAATTGCGCATACGTTCTCCTAATGCACCGCTGCAGCTTCAGGCGACGGTTTTTTGTTCAACTTGACGCGCGGCATAAGCAAGGCGACGAAAGCCAGAACAAAGGTCACGCAGGAAATAAACTGAAATGCGTCTGTGTAAGCCAGAATTGATGATTGGCTTTCTAAGAGTTGGTACAAATGCCCTACGGCTGCCTGCGTCGCTCTAATATGTCCCGCACTCATGATGGTATGACTGTACTGGGCCAGCGTGTCGCGATAGCCGATATTTGATGGCGACAAATGCTCAATCATAAAATTCTGGTGCTGCTGTTGGTGTCGAGCGACATAGCTTAGCAAGACAGAGATACCAAAGCTTCCGCCAAGGTTACGCATAAGTGAATAGATGGCCGAGGCTTTGTTGCTCTTTTCGGGTGGAATAGTAGAAAAAGCCATGGTGCTGCTTGGAATAAAGAGAAAAGGCAGACCGATGACTTGCGCTATACGCAGCATGACGAACGTATGATAATTAATTTGAGGCGTGAGTTGCGATGTTAAAAGCATGCCAGCACTGATTGATATCATGCCGAAGGCGATTAAGTAACGCGATTGGATTTTATTCACGAGCTTACCGGCAACCGGCATCAAGAATATCAGGGCAATTCCTCCTGGCGATAAGACTAAGCCCGCCAGGGTTGCGTCATAGCCAAATTGGGATTGGACTAAGAGTGGCAATAAGGTGCTACCGCCATAAAGCGAGAACCCAACGAAAAAAACCATCAAACAAGCGAGGCCAAAACTGCGTTGCTTAAATAAGCGCACATCTATAATCGGGTCTTTTTGCCGTAGAAGCCAAAAAACGGCGGCGACCAGACAAGTGCCGGCGATAACGCTAAAAAACACAATGAAGTGACTAGAGAACCAATCATCCTCTTGTCCCTTATCGAGGACAATTTGCAAGGCTCCGAGACCAAGTGCCACCAAACTTAAACCAATATAGTCGATTGAAAGAAACCCCTTGGCTTTAGCGTGTGGAGGATCTTGCACGAGACGATTGATCAGAATTAAGGCGAGCAGGCCAACCGGAATATTAATAAAGAAAATCCAGCGCCAGCTATAATTATCGGTAATAAATCCGCCTAAAGTTGGCCCTAATACGGGCGCTACGATCATCGTAATACCGGTAATGGCGAAGGCCGTACCACGTTGGTAAAGTGGAAAACTGTCCATCACGATAGATTGCTGCATCGGCTGTAATCCGCCGCCAGCCAGCCCTTGTATGAGGCGAAAGAAAATAAGCATGGGTAGCGAAGTCGCCATACCACAGGCTAGCGATGCTAATGTGAATGCGGCAATTGAGAGCATAAAATAATTTTTTCGACCCAATACGCCGGCGAGCCATCCTGACAAAGGCAAGACAATGCCATTGGCGACCAGATACGACGTTAATACCCAAGTGCTTTCATCCTGACTGGCCGCTAGGCTGCCCGCGATATGTGATAAGGATACATTGGTAATCGTCGTGTCCAAGACTTCCATAAAAGCAGCCATGCTCACGACCGCAGCGATCAGGAACGGATTTATCTTGTCGTCTTCGGCTGATATTGGATCGCTCATAAGTTTTATTCTTTGGTTGCTTCATTCTGATTATTGCCATCGCGCGGCAGATCGCCATGGGTATAAACGGTCGCTATCACAGACATGCCGGGGCCAAGCGTTAAAGCAGGATCAGGCGCTTGGTTAAACACTAACTTGACCGGCACGCGTTGGATAATTTTGACAAAATTGCCTGTGGCATTTTCGGGAGGGAAGGTTGAAAAGAACGACCCCGTGCCGGATTGAATGCTGTCAACCTTGGCATCAAGATCGAGATGTGGGAATGCATCGACCGTAATCTTCACACGCTGGCCGGGATGCATGCTTTCAAGCTGAGTTTCCTTGAAATTTGCAGTAACCCATAATTCAGTACCGACAAGAGAGCCCAACTGTTGTCCTGGCTGAACATAATCCCCGCGTTCAACAGCCCGTTTTGTTATGCGCCCGTCGACAGGGGCTATAACTTTTGTGTTGATCAAATCATTTTCGGCTTGTGCCAAGTCGGATTGCGCTTGCTTGACTTGAGCCTGTAACTTATCTCTCTGTGCCAAGGCGGCGGCGATAGCATTTGGCGCAGTTTTAGCAGAGCGTAATTTGGCCCGCGCGTCCTGCATATTAGAATTAGCCGCCTTTTCTGCGGCAATCGCTTGGTCTAACTGTTCTTGACTGCGTGCTTCGTTATTGAGGCGCTGCATGCGCTTGAGATCGGCAAACGCTTTTTCCCAATTTGCCTCCGCGGATGTAACTTGGGCTCTAGCCGCGTCCAGATTAGACGGAGCCGAAATATTGGTTGTATCCGCGTCTGCAATTGATCCTGTCGCTGCAGCCTCCGCCGCTTCCAAGGCAGCTTGCGCATGATCGCGGCGAATAGTGTAGTCGGTTGGATCGATTTCTAACAAAACATCCCCCGCCTTCACGACTTGATTATCGTCAATATTGAGGCTGATGACATAACCGCTAATTTTAGGGCTGAGTGTAATGACATGGCCATCAATAGCCGCGTCGTCGGTACTTTCTTCGCCGCGGTGGAGGAATAGATATGTACAGCCCGCAATAACGGCGCAGAGGATGAAGAATAGGAGGATAAGGCGAGAGCGGGTGGATTTCACGGAGCACCTGAGGTTGTTTGAGGCTGGTAGGCGGCAAGAAAGAAATCGACTGTGGCGCGAACATGTTTGTGGACCTCTTGCGCCGTAGGGGGGTGGTGTCAAAAGCAACAGTGTTTTCATCAGCATTTCGCCCTTTAAAAGACTGAAAAACTGTGCCGTCGCCACCGGGACATCTGGTACCGCCAATTGCCCTTGACGATTCCACTCATGCAGCAAATCGCTGAAAGCATCGCGCACGCGTTTGGGTCCGGCAGCGAAGAAGATTTGAACAACCTTGGGGTGGTGGGCGGCCTCGGCCTGCATAATGCGCTGAAGGCGGATAGAATCCGGACTGTATAAAAGGTTGACCATGTTGGCGCCTATATGCAGAAGGGCTGATTTAACCGGCTTTTGCGCTAGGGCCATAAAAGATCCAGGCATTGCTCGCTTATCACAACGCTGTCGCACGACTTCCTTGAAGAGCTCGTATTTATCCGCAAAGTGACTGTAGATAGTAAGCTTAGAGACGTTAGCCTTCTTGGCTACGGCATCCATGCTTGTGAGCTCATAGCCATCTTTGAAAAAAAGAGCAGAGGCTGAACGCACGATATCGTCGCGCTTTGCGCTGTCCTTCGGCCGACCCGGCGCTGCCATCTGCGCGGTTTTCACTGTCGTTTTTTTGCGCTTCATTGTACTATACCGTACAGTTTAGTAATTGTATTAATATACTATGCGGTATACTAAATGCAAGCGCCTTATATGATCATTATTTATTGATAATAGTGAGAATTTTGCGCAAGATTGTTGCCCCTAAGATGGCGATTTTGTTGATTTCTTTGCCATAGACGCCGCGACAGCATTATTAAAGCTGTTAACAGGACGGGCGAAAAATCTAAATAACGTGAGGGGCAACGAGTAAGGTAAGTACGGCAAAAAAGTGTAAGCAGGCCGCGGTCAAAACACAGCCATGCCAAACGGCATCAGTCCATCGTCCAATGTCACGAGCAAAAATAAGTGCACCCACCGTATAAACGAAACCGCCCAAGGCCAGCAAACTTAGCGGTAAGAGGGCTACATGCTCAATGACGCCTTTGATTGATGCAATGATTAACCAACCCTGCAACAGATAAAGACCCACAAAAAGCCGATCGTAACCGTGGCGCAGGATAAGACGAAGCGTGATGCCGAATAGAGCCAACCCCCATACACAGAGCAGAAGGCTAATACCAAATGGTCCTTTGATACCGGTAGCCGCAAAGGGTGTGTAGGTGCCGGCGATAAGAAGAAAGATCGCCGCATGATCAAGGTGACGCATGAGCCAGCGTAAGGGAGCGGTTTCATAGCGGGTGTATACAAATGAACAAAGTGAACACAACAGCAAACACGTTCCGTAGATCAGACTGACCGCTATTCCGTGGTGATCATGACGAAAAATAGCCAAGATCACGAAAGTTGCGAGCGCAGCACCACTAAATGAAAGTGTTGCCACAAGTATCGCACGGTTTACGGTCCGTGAAAGGCCGACAGGATGTGTAATCGACATGCGACACAATCTATAGAGATTCTTCTGAATTGCCTATGTAATTTCACTAATTTCTTGAAGCCTTCCCCAGGTTGTCAGGATATAACTTAAAATGGCCAAATCACTTATATTAGGCTTTCTTTATTGCGCTAATGGCCTGCGCCAATTTTTCGTAATCGGCGGCTTTATTGTAAATCTGTGCTGAAATACGGATATAAAGTTTATTGCCGTATAAAATGCAGGGGCAGGCGATCTTATAGGAATTCCACAAAAGCATCTGGAGTTTACGACGTCCTTCATCGGTCGCAGGAAAGTTTATGTCCGCCGGTAGCGGAACCAAGATCATGCTTCCTGTCATGCTGGCGGGGGTCGTGGAGCTAATGTGCCACGCTTTGGCTAGCAGAGCGGCGCCTTCCTTAATGAGAGTGTGGTTATGTTGTCGGACATTATTTTCGCCTAGGTGGTCCATAAAATTAAACGCCGCCGGTATTGATAACCAAGTCGATGGATCTCGTGTTCCAATCCATTCGAAACTATGAGGAAACGGCTTCTCGATATCCCATGATAAGACACTCGGCACTAACTCAATCTGCCTTTGTTTTCCTGCCCATAAGAAACCGCAACCACGTGGAACAAAATACCATTTATGAAGATTGGCAACGTACCAATCAGCATGGATGGTTTGTAAATCAAGGGAAAGTTGGCCTGGAACGTGGGCGCCATCAACTAAAACAGCGACATTATATTCGTGACATAACTGAACCATTTTTTCGATCGGCAAAACGAGGGCCGTAGCGGACGTGATGTGATCAACAATGGCAATCTTTGTGCGGGGTGTAATTGCCGCCTTTAAAGCTTCGAGGCATTGTTCTGGGTTAGGGTTTGGATAATGAAACGGCGCTTCAATGACGCGAGCGCCTTGGCGACGAGCCATGTAGCGGGCGGCATTTGCTATGGCTCCATAAGTCCATGAGGTAATCAGAATCTCATCATCTGATTGAAGCGGTGTTGATCGCAATACGGCATTAAGGCCGTCCGTTGCATTATTGGTAAGGGCCAGGTCTTCAGCTTGCGCTGAAAAACGTTGTGCAACCATGGCTGCGTGTTGTTGCCACGTGTTATAAAAATCAAACTCAAAAAATGGGCGAGGTGCTTCTTCGACCTTTTGGCATTCTTCAATATATGCTGACATAACCTCTCGGGGTGTAGCGCCATAGCCACCATGATCAAGATAGGTTGTATCTTCGTCGAAATAAAATAATTGTGCAGAACTTGATGTTAACACCTCGATCTCCGTTAGCGCGTTCTCTTACTATATTCCGTTACACATTTTCCAAAGACAAGCGGAATTTGAACTGCCAAGCGGAGACCTCGCATGGCAACCTGAGCTTGTTTCTTGGTGTGGCTTTAGCCACTAAAATATACAATGGCGATAGTTCGCAATATAAGAAATAGTGGCTGATCTGTAGCTGGTATAAAATCCGTTTATTCAACCAATACGGGGGGAGATTTCATGCGTTATAATCTTTTGGGCGAAACCGGTCTTTATGTTTCTGAACTATGTCTTGGCACTATGACATATGGCGGACAGGGCATGTGGTCGGCGATGGGTGGAATAAAGCAAGAAGATGTGACGGTGCAAGTCAAGACAGCCTTCGATGCCGGCATCAATTTCTTCGATAGCGCCAATGTTTATTCTTTTGGGCAAGCCGAAAGCATGCTCGGTGCGGCCATTAAAATTGCGGGATTGCCGCGCGATGAAATAATAATTGCTACCAAGGCCACCGGCATCATGAGCGAACAGCAACCCAACGGCCGTGGCCAATCACGTTATCATTTGATGAATGAGATAGATGCAAGCCTTAAACGATTGCAGCTCGATCATATTGATCTCTATCAGTTGCACGGTTTCGATCGGTTGACAGGGTTCGAAGAGGTATTATCGACACTTAATGATTTGGTGCGTTCGGGTAAAGTTCGATATATTGGTCTATGCAATATGCCGGCATGGACCATTATGAAGGCGCTGGCAATATCCGACAAACGTGATTGGGCGCGGTTCGAGAGTGTGCAGTCATACTATACAATTGCCGGCCGGGATTTGGAGCGCGAGATTGTACCTCTTTTGCTAGATCAGAAGCTTGGTCTGATGGTTTGGAGCCCACTCGCTGGTGGACTACTAAGTGGAAAATATCAAGCCGACGGCAAGGGCCCTGAAGGTGCAAGGCGTACAAAATTTGATTTTCCGGTTGTCGATAAGCAGCGTGCCTACAAATGTATAGATGTAATGCGCCCCATAGCCGATCGTCTTGGAGTTTCGGTGGCGCAGATCGCTCTTGCTTGGTTGTTGGCAAAACCCTTTGTTACCACGGTTATTATCGGCGCCAAAACCCACGAGCAGCTGCAAGACAATATTGCCGCGACTAAAGTTAAGTTGACTAATGATGACCTCAATGCGCTCGATGGCGTCAGTCAGCTGCCCGCGGAATATCCTGGTTGGATGTTGGCGCTTCAGGGGCAATACCGCGCTAAACCGCCGCTAAAAGAATAACAACTTTCAACATAAGTCTTTTATTAACTCTTTCGCCAATAAATTGCGTCTATGCCCGATGAAAAAAAACGTATCGCCGTAATTATTGGGGCGGGGCCCGCGGGCTTGACAGCCGCCTATGAGCTCGTTCGCCGCACCAATTACCGCCCCGTCGTCATTGAAGCTGCCGATGATGTTGGCGGCATTTCAAAAACCATGGTCTATAATGGCAACCGAATTGATTTTGGCGGCCATCGGTTTTTTTCAAAATCAGATCGCGTCATGAAGTGGTGGCTTAATATCTTGCCACTGCAAAAAATTAAACAAGGCGGAAAACCTCTCACGGTCAGTTATCAAAACAATCAACGCAATTGGTTGGCCGATGAAGATGGCCCAGACCCCGATAAGGTCGATGATGTCATGTTGGTTCGCTCGCGCGTTTCTCGCATACTCTATGACGGCAAACTATTTAACTATCCACTGAGCTTGTCGGTTAACACCATCTTGAAACTTGGCTTATTAAATACGTTCTGCATTGGCTTAAGTTATCTTCGGGCTATGGCATGGCCGATCAAGCCAGAAGTTTCCCTAGAAGATTTTTTTATTAATCGTTTTGGGCGTAGGCTTTATAGCCAGTTTTTTGAGGATTACACCGAAAAGGTTTGGGGTGTGCCGTGTCGTGAAATCGCCCGCGAGTGGGGTGCCCAGCGTGTTAAGGGATTGTCGATAGTTAAGCTTATAACCCATGCCATTAAGCAAATTTTTGGTAATGCCATGGATCTTGCTCAACGCAAGACAGAAACCAGCTTAATTGAACGATTTTTCTATCCCAAATTAGGCCCCGGTCTCATGTGGCAACGTGTGGCTGATCGTGTCCGCGAAGGCGGCGGAGAGATTCGTTTTAATGAGGTCGTGTGCGGTTTAATCCATAAAAATAATTCTATTACAGATGTTGAGATCAGAAATCGGATAACGGGTGAGAAGCAAATTATCAAAGCTGATGTTGTTATCTCGACTATGCCGGTTCGCGAGTTGATGCAAGGGTTGGAACCGACGCCACCAGCTGCGGTCCGTGCGATATCGGATGGGCTCGTCTACCGAGATTTTTTGGTGGTTGGCCTACTTCTCGATCGTTTAAAATTTGGTGGTGGCACGACGGCTGAAAATCTAAGCAATCAGCTGCCGGATAACTGGATCTATGTTCAGGAGCCCAACGTCAAAATAGGGCGTATTCAGATTTTTAATAACTGGAGCCCTTATCTCGTCGCTGACCCCAGTAAAATATGGATCGGTTTGGAATATTTTTGTAATGCCGGCGATGCGCTATGGACGAAAGACGATAAGGAAATGCTTGCCTTTGCAGTCGAAGAAGGCGAGCGTATTAATCTTTTTAATAAGAGCAGCGTATGTGATGGCGTCGTAGCGCGTATGCCTAAGGCCTATCCGGCCTATTTTGGCACCTATAATCAATTCGATACCCTGCGCAACTATCTTGATACATTTGAAAATTTATATCTTGTAGGGCGTAACGGTATGCATCGTTATAACAATCAAGATCACTCGATGCTGACGGCGATGATGGTCATAGATGGTCTTGAAAAGGGGACGGTTAATCGCGCTGCTATTTGGAGCATTAATACTGAAGAAGATTACCACGAAGAGAAATAGGATTATGCACCATGCAATCAAGCCAAATATCGATTAAAGCGCATGTGATTTCTAGGTGATAGGCCCTAGGCTGCCCGGCGTAGCATTTCTTTAGGACTAAGGACGCCATGCTCGGTGATAAAAGCGGTAATCAGTCTTGCAGGTGTTACGTCAAAAGCAGGATTTGCGGCAGGTGAGTTGGTGAGCGTAACTGTTTCAATGCGGCCATCAGGTAATTTTCCTGTGATTTGTGTAACTTCATTTGCTGTTCGCTCTTCGATGGGTATGGCATTGCCGTTCGATAAGTTGGGATCAAAGGTCGAATAGGGCAGGGCGATATAAAATGGCACACCATTATCGTGGGCTGCTAACGCCTTGAGGTATGTGCCTATTTTGTTGCAGACATCGCCATTGCTGGTAACGCGATCAGTGCCGACAATACATAGATCAACCTTACCTTTTTGCATCAGGAAGCCCCCGGCATTATCGGTAATAATCGTATGGGGAACGCCATGTTGTTCCAACTCCCATGCAGTCAGGGAGGCTCCCTGGTTTCGTGGCCGCGTTTCATCGACCCAGACATGCACGGCAATTCCGGTGTCATGAGCCAAATAAATAGGCGCTAATGCCGTGCCGTAATCGACAGTTGCTAACCAGCCCGCATTACAATGCGTGAGGATGTTGATGGGCTGATTGGGTTTCGCATTTGCAGCTGTATACAATAGTCCAAGCCCATGTTTGCCAATCGCCTGACATAGAGCGACATCTTCATCACATAAGTCCGCAGCTCGTGCATAAGCTGCTTTAATGCGATCTCGGGGTGGAAGGCTGGCTACAGCTGCAAGCATTCGATCAAGCGACCATTTTAGATTTATGGCCGTCGGTCGTGTCGACAATAGAGCCGCATAGGCCCTTTCAATCGATTGGTCGGATGCATCTTCGCGTAACGCTAAGCAGAAACCATAAGCCGCGACGGCACCAATTAAAGGCGCGCCACGTACCCACATTTCGCGTATGGCTTGTGCGGTTTCATTACAGCTGCCAAGTGTAACAAAAACCAGATGCCAGGGTAGTTTGCGTTGATCAATGACGCGCACGCCCCAACCATTTTCAGCCAATTCAATTGAACGATGATGTTGATCCCCAATTTTCATTTTAATCTTGCCGCATCAACCAAGGTGCTGGGGGTGGTGTAGTTCTCGCGATTGAGAAGCAGCTCTTTGGCGAATAGTAGAGCCTTGCGCTCACAAGATGCGCGCAGTTTTAGGTCTTCGATGCTTTCCATATCCTCAACGTGGGCTAATCCGAGGGTGCGGCGGATTATTTTTGCGCCGGCAAAACCAAGTGTATCGCTCCAGATTGCATCAAGACGTTGCTTAATAGCTTTTTCGCGCATCGCTAATACACGCGGTGCATAGACATGGCCGCCGGGTTCTTGAGATGTGCGTTGTTGGCATAGATCGGCAAATAGAACAGAGAAAGATTGCCATAAAACAGGAATTTGAGCCAAAATCCAATCAGCATAGGCCTCTCGTTCGCCCGATTTTTTGGCGTGGCCAGGTTGAGAAAAGTAAGCCAGCAAAAAGTTTCCAATTATGGCGCCGATATCGAAGCCCATAGGTCCAAAAAAGGCGAATTCCGGATCAATCGCTCGTGTATCGTTTTCCGTAACCATGACGGACCCGGTGTGCAAATCGCCATGGATCATAGCTTCGGCATGATTGAGAAATCGCCACTTCATCTCCTGTACGGCATCTTTTAGGTCTGCATCGTTTTGGAAAGAAACCGATACTTCATCGAGACCGACCGAATGCCGGTTCATAGGAGCCTTAAAGTAAGGTTCATCGAATATTAAGTCTTCGCTGATTTTGCACATCGCCGTGTTGTCAGCAAAATCAGCTATTTTTTTCTTTTTGATCTCTGCCGGTAAAAAAAGATCGGAGGTATGATAGAGCGTAAGAGCAAGAAATTCGCCGAGATGCTTGGCCACGAGTGGATATTTAATACCTTGGATCAGCCCCTTCCTCAAAATGATGTGAGGCGTGAGATATTCCATGACCGTCAGCGCCATCGTATCGTCGTAATAGTGGGTGGCGGGGACAAAACGCGGTGCATATTTTGCTTCTTCAGTAAGGGCTAGATGTTCAAACCATGCGCGTGATAGAGGCAGTGGCCAGCTCTCACCCACCAGACGCACGTAAGGAAGCGCCTGTTTCAGGCACAAACTGCTGGCAGGCCCTTCAATGATAAAAACAAGGTTAAGGTTGCCATCGCCAACTTCACGGACCTGCCATTCTTTTGGTTTGCCGCCAAGACGCGTAGCAAGATCGCGAGAAGACGCAAGATAGTCGGATACAGTTTCCGGCACCAGGGCACGATAGCCCTTGGGAGACGTAAGTTTTATGGCTATGTTCATGCGGCCTCCGACAATAAAATGGTGGAAAAGTCGTAAACACGCGGATGTGCTTTAGTGTCTTGAACGCACCTTTCTCGATCAAGCAGAGTTGTTTTAAGGCCAGCCGTACGCGCGGCATCCAACTCCTCAATAATATCGGATAAAAATAAGATCGTCTGCGGCGGTAGTCCAATGTCTGATGCTATCTTTGTATAGGATCCTTGCTCGCGCTTGTTCCCTATAGTGGTATCAAAATAACCAGCAAATAAGGGCGTCAAGTCACCATGCGGCGAATAGCGGAAGAGAAGCTTCTGCGCGTAAATTGAACCAGAAGAATACACATAAAGGGGTATACCGGCCGCGTGCCACTGATTTAGTCTCAGGGCAGCATCATCATATATATGTGTCGTGAATGTGCGCGATCTATAGCCCTCCTCCCAAATCATGCCCTGGAGAGTTTTAAGAGGTGTAATTTTTTTATCTTCCTCTATCCAGTGCAGGAGCAGATCAATTATTTCTTCAGTTGTGAGTGAAGGATTGTTTTGATGTTGCCGGACATCGTCGAGTACCTGCCGCACTCCTGGATCATTCAAATGATTTTTTACATAAAGAGTGAGATGTTGATGCGCATAGGGAAACAGAGTCTCCTTGACGAAGCTAAGCGCCGTCGTCGTACCCTCAATATCCGTTATAATGGCACGAACCGTTGCCTTATTCATTAGGCTGCCGCTTTTTCAAATTTCGGAAATTTATCGGCAATCTCATCGCCGGTATATTGAGCCACCCATCCGTCGGGATTTGTAAAGAAACGAATCGCCGTAAAACATGGTGCCGCGCTGGTGTCGAACCAATGGCGCACACCGTCCGGCACGCCGATGAGATCGCCGCGTTCACACAAAGTCATATACACGTTGCCATCAATGCGTAGATAGAACATGCCTTCGCCTTCGACAAAAAAGCGCACTTCATCTTCTGCGTGTGTGTGCTCGCTTAGAAATTTTTTGCGCAATTCTGGAATTTTAGGATTATCTGGCAATACACGCAGTACATCGACGGACTTATAGCCTTCTTCGCTTTTTAGTCTTTCGATTTCGTGTCCATAGGCGGCCATCACCGCGCTATCATCGGCATTTCTTGGCAGCACCACAGCTGCTTGCCAGCGCTCGAAGCGAACACCCATATCGCCGAGTTTGGCTGCGATGGCGATGGAATCCCGGCTTTCCCAGGCAATGACAGAGGGATTGCTATCTGCGTAAATACGTAACCAGCCCATGATTAACTCCTTAATTCAAGTTCGCAGCCGAGCATAAATTCTGTTGCTTCAATAATGGCCCTAGCTTCTGTCATATCGCGGCCCCAGGCATAGAGACCATGGCCACGAATAAGATAAGCCGAAATATCTTTTGCTAAGCGCGGGGTAATTGTAGCGCTTAATGCTTTCATGTCTTGCGCATTATCGACAATTGGTAAACTTACCCGCGCTTCATGTGTTTTAATGTGTGGAAATACTTTCAACAATTCATAATTTTCAAGCACGATAGCATCGAGTTCGGCGTAGCGCTTTGTGAATACGGTCGAGTTCAGCGAGTGGGTGTGCAATACAGCGTGGCAATCGGGATAGACGTGGTATATGCCCACATGCAGAAGTGTTTCGGCTGAAGGGATGCGATTGTCGCAAGGTGTGCCATCGGCCTCTACGATCATGATTGATTGTGCTGTTAATGCGCCCTTGGTACGACCAGAGACGGTAATCGCAATGCGGCCATCTTCTAAGCGCATCGAATAATTGCCGCTGGTGGCAGGCGCCCAGCCTTTGGCGCCCAAAAAAAGGCCGGCGGCGATGATTTCTTCTGCTGCCTTCGAAAACGATGATGACTTCAGTTGTGTTAGGGTCATAAGAGCAACTTAAACTGAAAAAGGCGGGATAATCCAGTGTTTTCAGGGAGCGCGAGCTGTGATTGGCTCCCCTTTCAGTTATACGCTAGACAGGTGATATCTGATCTTGTCGTTTAGGAGGGTGCCATGCGTTCAATTAGGCTCATTATCTTAATTACGCTGATTGCTGTCCCGGCTTTTGCGGCTAGTCACTTATCTACTGATAGCTGGTTACGGAAGGTTATTCATGGCGTCCAACGTGACAAGGCGTTTGTAATGCGTGATAGCGCACGGCATCCCTATGAAGAATTGGAATTTTTCGGGATCAAACCCGATATGACTGTGGTTGAGATATGGCCATCTAAAGGGTATTGGACAGAAATTTTGGCGCCTTATCTTAACCCTCATGGTGTGTATTACGTTGCTTTTCCTGTGCAATCTGGGGATGCCCCAAAAATGGAAGAGGCCATTGATCCGCTGCAAGCAAAAATGAATGCCAATAAATCTGTGTACGGAAAGGTCAATATTACGCAATTAGGGCAAGATCATTATGATATAGCGCCTGCGGGATCGGTTGATATGATCCTGACGTTTCGCAATCTGCATAATTGGATGAAAGCCGGTTACGCTAAGGAAGTTTTGGCCGGTTATTATAAGGCCCTAAAACCCGGCGGTATTCTTGGCATTGAAGACCATCGTGCCGCCAATGACACTCCGCAGGATTTAAAGGCCCTGAGTGGCTACATACGTCAGGATTATGCAGTCACTCTGGCTGAGCAGTCCGGCTTTGAATTTGTGGGTTCGTCTGAAATCAATGCCAATCCGAAAGACACGAAGAATTGGCCCAAAGGGGTGTGGACTTTGCCGCCGTCTTTTGCGCTCGGCGCCCAAGATCATGACAAATATGAGGCGATTGGCGAGGCTGATAATTTTGTTCTCAAATTCAAAAAACCGGATCGATAAGATCAACTTAATTTTGTGGCGCACGATCGCGGCAAGCCTCGATCCAGAAGTTCTGATCGGCATACTTTGTTGGATCTTCGACTTCAGCAAGATGAAAGGCTTCTCGGCGCTCAACGCAAGTGCCACAACGCCCGCAATGTATTGCGCCGCCTTTATAGCATGACCAAGTTTGTGCCAAGGGTACGCCGAGCACCTCTGCCTGCCGAACGATATCGCCTTTGCTCATGCCTATAAATGGCGTCAGTAATTTTATTTTCCAGAATCCATCAAGGGCCTTCTGTTCCATCTGTTCAAAAAGGTTGGCAAAATCAGGACGGCAATCAGGATAAATAAAATGGTCACCGGCATGAATAGCCATACCGACCGCGTCAAGGTCATGTGCCGGAGCTACGCCAAAAGCAACGGCAAGCATGATTGCGTTGCGGTTAGGCACAACCGTTTGTTTCATGCTTTCAGCCGCATAATGCCCATCTGGTACTTCAACGTCATCTGTTAGCGCTGAACCTTTTAGATGTTTTGTAATACTTGTAAGGTCGATCAAGTGATGGGGCGATCCGAGTTTTGTGGCGGTATGCGCAGCAAACTGAAGTTCCTTTTTATGGCGTTGGCCATAATCAAAGGAAAGCAAACCGCCTAACTGGTTCTCGTGCGCCAACTTATAAGCAAGCGTGACGCTATCGATACCGCCCGAAACGATTGCCAACGCTTTCATGGACCCGACAATATAACTTCCAGTGCATGCCTCAGGCCGCGCGCAGCATCTGCAAGCGCTGTTTCCCACGTCGCAGCAGCATGGCCGTCAGCGCCATCGGTTATGAATTTTACGCATCCAAAAGGAACATTTTCGAGTGAACAAACTTTAGCAAGGGCATACGCTTCCATATCGACGACATTCCATGGCCCGACTTTGCCATCGGTCACGAAATTATCACCGCTGCCGCAGGCACCTTCCGCATGACCTTTAATTCGTAGGCCATTCGTTAACATTAAGGGGCCATCATCAAAGGGAGTGGCATAAGCTTCAGTACCCAAAGCGGTTGTATCCATATCGCGTTGAATGAACTGTGTACAATTCACCAATGTTCCGGCCTTAAAATGTGATGATCCGGCGCTGCCTAAGTTAAGGACCAGACTAGGCTGTGATCCGTGCTTGTGTTGCCAAGACATGAGTTCGCGCGTTAAGTGAAATGCGGCATTAACTTTGCCAACGCCAGAATAGACCTTATGTAAATCATCAAATAGTCCTTGCGCCTCCACCTTGAGCGCAAAAACTATGAGGGTACCTGATTTGGTAAATAAATGAGGCATGAATACAAGTTAGCTTGGGTCGATCTTAACAGCAACCAGCATTACGAGACTACCAATAACAGCGGCTGCGGGAATTGTCATGATCCAAGCCCAAGCAATGTTACGCGCAACTCCCCAGCGCACGGCTTTTAAGCGTTGAATACTGCCGACACCCAGGATGGCACCTGTCGTTGTTTGTGTCGTGGAAACTGGCAATAATAATTCGGTTGCGAGAAGAATGGAGAGCGCTGCTGCAGTTTCGGCGCAGAAGCCGCTACTGGGACGAAGCCGAGTTAAGCGCCGGCCCATCGTGTGCACAATCCGCCAGCCACCAAAAAAAGTACCAAGTCCCATGGTCCCATAAGAAAGCCAAAGCACCCAGATGGGCACCGTGAAATGTTGAAAATATCCAGCCGTAAATAAAGCTCCAGAAATTATGCCCGCTGTTTTCTGTGCATCGTTGCTTCCATGCATGAGGCTGAGAAAGGCCGATGATGCCAACTGGCAATAGCGGAATACGCCATCAACTTTGTTGGCGCGAACTTTGTAAAAAAGGACAATAGTTAAACGCATAAGGAGGTGTCCAAGGGCTAAGCCAAGGATAGGGGCTAGCACGATAAATAAAATTGTCTGGCTCCAACCTGAGGAAATAATCGGATCAAGAAATGAGCGCATGCCATGATGTAGAGCACTATAAGTCATTGCAGCACCTGCGTAGCCGCCCAAGAGGGCATGCGAGGAACTCGTTGGTATTTTAAACCACCATGTGACTAATCCCCACGCAATGGCACCAATGAGGCCAGCTAGAATAACGACCGGCGTTACGCTGTTGAGGGAAATCATGCCGCTACCGACCATTTTGGCCACACCCGTGTTGAAAACAAACACGGCGCTAAAATTAAAAAAAGCGGCCCATAATACGGCCTTAAAAGGCGTCAGTACGCGTGTGGCGACAATGGTGGCAATCGAATTTGCGGCATCATGGAACCCGTTTACGAAGTCAAAAGCTAGCGCGACAATGACAACGAGTACGGCCAGGATAAACGATGTATTTATTTCCATTTAGGTATTTTTAACTTGAAGATTTTGTAGAGTACCCGCTGCGTGTGCGTAGGCATCCATGGTTTGCTCAAGCGAGGCGTATATTTCGCGAAATTTGATAAGGTTTATCGGATCCGTCTCGTGGGCAAATAAATCTACGATTGCCTTGCGATGTATATTATCGGCAATTTTCTCTAAATCAAATATTGCTTCGCCATCCTCCCGTATGGTTTCAAGTTTGGGCAGAGGTGCTAACATATGGGTTAATTTTTGCGACGCTTCGAGCAGACACACACACATCTCGGTTACGACAGCGGAAACAGTCTTAATTTTATACGCCGACAAACAATAAGCTGTTTCTTCCAAGCCATCCATGATGTCGTCGAGATGGCGCGCCAACGCCAACAAGTCTTCCGGATCGAAGGGGGTAATAAAATTTCTACCAAGCTCTGTTATAATTTCTCTTTTGATCAAGTCACATTGATCCTCGAGCTTAGCTATTTTGTGAGCCACATCGATGAAACTGGTAACGTCGCGTGAGAGCACGCCTTGATGTAAGGCAACCGTTGCAGCTTGAATGAGCTGTCCCTGATCGCGGAAAAACGAAGAGAACTTTTCAGGCCGCGCGAAAAAAAACATGAATAGCCGACATCCCAATAGTGACCAGCAGATGGATCATTCGTGGCGGTGCTTTCCAAGTCAATACGGTTACCAAAGTTTCGGTTGCCGTGAAGCCAAAGGGCACGTGTCAAAATTTGTTCGTCAGTTGTTGCAAAAAGGACAACCGTGATATTTTGTAATATCTACGATAAAGGCCAAATAAACTCAGCCAATTGATGTGCGTTGTTTAACTTAAAGTAAAACATGAGGAAGTCTTGCCATTCATTGCGAATCAACGACTTTCATGATACCCACAGCGGTTCTAGGCCCTTCCACTCTGTAGGGGCTACGCAGTTTTCCGCCTGACACAACTTAAATAGGGAGCCTCAAGATGGCTGATCGTATGATCTACTGGATGTCTGTAGCTTTAAGCGCTGTAGCGCTCGTGCTGCTGTTGATAAATGTTTCGCTCATAAATGGTAATCGCAATCTGCAAGATGAAATCGCCAAGCGGCAGGCGACGATTAATAATGGCATTACCATGAGCCAGCTGGATCAAAGCCTAGCTCAGGCATTGGCTCAAGCCTCTGTCAGCAGCAATAATCAGGATATCCGTCAGCTGTTAGCCGGTCAGGGCATTACAATCAAAAACAACAAGACGACGAATAATGATGCTGACACTGACAAATCGAAATGAGGAGATTAATCATGGCTCTTAACGATAACAAAGTAACCCCGGCTCACCTCCTTCTTCCCCTAAGCTTACTGGCGTTCGTCGTCTTTGTATTCTTGGCGTTCCAGACTTCGCAAATACTGCGTGATCGCGATGCCATGCATGAAGCGAGAGGACGTCAAGACAAACCGCTCGAGGATGCTCAGCGCGTTCAGGCTCAGCTTGATGCGTTGGCCCTTGGCACGCTCAAATTGTCGCAGCAAGGTAACAAGGATGCCAAGACGATCATTGATCGGATGAAACAACTCGGCATTACAGTTAATGCGAATGCTCCAGTTGGCGGCGCCACGAGCACACCAGCTACGGATGCTGCACCTGTTGGAACGGCAACGGCGCCTAAGCCTTAATCGTCGGCCCATTACTTGATTAAAGCCGGGTTATAAAGCCCGGCTTTTTTCATTTGGCCTATTTGCCGCGATGGGCGCACTCTGGCAGACTACTATATAGATTTAAGTGAGGAATGAATATTGTGACCAACACCTCCACGCAGAAATATTTTCCAGTTAGTTGGGATGAGCTGCATCGTAATTCGAGGGCGCTTGCTTGGCGGTTAGTTGATCAAGGGCCTTGGAAAGGCTTAATCGCGATTACACGCGGCGGCATGGTGCCGGCAGCGATTATTGCACGTGAGTTGGAAATTCGAGTCATCGAAACCATTTCAATCGCTGGCTATGATAAGGACGAAGATCCGCAGCGTGCCGCCATGGCGAAAATTATTAAACCGCCGGCTAATACCGGCGATGGCGAGGGTTGGCTGGTCATTGATGATCTAGTCGATACGGGTCGAACGGCTGAAATCGTGCGCAAACTTATGCCAAGAGCCCATCTCGCCAGCGTCTATGCCAAACCACTTGGCAAACCCCTGGTTGACACTTTCGTTACTGAGGTTAGCCAGGACACCTGGATTTATTTCCCCTGGGATGTCGATTTGCAGTTTGCGCAGCCGATCGCTAATCAGCACAAAGACCGTTGAGGTCGTGGTAAAACCCCCCATTGTTCGCATGCAGCCACAACGCCATAAGCGCGTTATGAACGGCCATCCTTGGGTTTATTCCAACGAAATTGTAATGGATAGCGCGGCAAAAGCCATTGTGCCTGGAACCATTGTTGAGTTTCGCGCCCATGATCAACGGTATCTAGGGACGGGTAGCTTTAACTCACATAGTCTTATTGCGGGGCGCATTTTTACACGCGAGATCGGCAAGAGCATTGATGGTGCCTGGCTTTATGCGCGTTTAGAAGAAGCGCTATCATTTAGGCAAAAAATAATTGCCGACCCATATTATCGGCTCGTACACGCCGAAGCCGACCAATTACCAGGGCTTATCGTTGATCGCTTTGGCTCTCATCTTTGCGTCCAGTTGAATACGGCCGGTATGAACCAGCTCTGGCCGCATCTGGAAGAGGCGCTTGTGAGGCTATTGCAACCCCAGGTAATCATACTGCGTAACGATAGCTCTTCGCGCGCCTTAGAAGGTCTAGAGCGAGAAGTTAAAGTAGCATATGGATCCTTGAGTGGCTTGTCAGAAGTTCGCGAAAATAATTTAACGTATTTTGCAGATCTAGCTAGCGGCCAAAAAACCGGATGGTATTTCGATCAGCGTGATAATCATGCCCTGGTAGCGCGATTTTGTCATGATGCGGCAGTGCTTGATCTTTATTGCCATGCCGGTGGTTTTGGGCTGCTAGCTGCACGTGCGGGAGCCAAAAGCGTCGTTGGCGTTGATTCTTCTGAGGCTGCGTTGGCGCTGGCACAGAAAGCGGCCCTCCATAATAAACTTGGTGGACTATGTCGGTTTGAGCGCGCTGATATATTTGAAGATCTGGAAAGGCGCATGACAGGCAACGAGAAGTTTGATGTGGTCATTGCCGATCCACCGGCATTCGTCAAATCACGCAAAGATGCCGCCGCCGGTGCTCGAGGTTATCGTAAACTGACACGGTTATGCGCGCAGGTGATATCGCCGGGCGGTATGCTGTTCATTGCCTCTTGCAGCTATAATATGGAATTATCTGTATTTACAGAACAACTAGCCTTGGGACTACATGAGGCTAACCGACGGGGCCGAATACTCTATACGGTCTTTGCTGCGCCCGATCATCCAACGCATCCGCAGTTACCCGAAAGCGCCTATCTCAAAGGTCTATTGGTGCGTATTGATTAGACTTGTTATTTTGCATGGGCCGAAGGAGGCCGAAGCTAGACCGCATTACGTTGTGCCATAGACCATAAGTATTTTGCGCAGATCATGCGATATTTCGACCGGTTTACGCGTTTTTTGATTGATGAGAACCGATACGCTTTCGCAATAAGCGATGCCGTCAGAATCCCGGAAGACAGCGCTTGCCATTTTCATCGACGTGCGGCCAAAAGATAGCACTTGTGTGCCGATTTTTAACGGCGATGGAAAGTGCAGCTCACGCCTATAATCGATAGCGAGGTGCGCCAATACGAATAAATCGTCACGCTTTGGCCAGTTAGGTGTTACTTCCATAAACAAAAGTGCGCGTGCATTTTCAAAATATTCACTAACGGCTTTATTGTTAACGTGTCCCAATGGATCAAGATCACTAAAGCGAACGCGGTCTTCAACCCAATGTTTATAGTCCGTTTGGTCGAAACGTTCTAAGTCGTCCATGGTAAAACCGCTGTTTATTTGAAGAGATACGAAATTTAGTCAGGAACTTATCCACAGACTAACATAGGAATGCCGTATTGCAGCAAAAAACTTGACCGAATCTTGGCTTTGTGCAGTTTTTATCGTGCGAACTTACGGATTTGTATCTGTGGGCTTTCATTTTATACAACAGCATTTGATAGGAAAAGTCGCCAATGTTTTCACCAGCTAAATCACAAAAGACAAAATCGGTCGTTCGATTGCTATCGATTTTTTTGATTGCGCTTGTTGCATTGCCTCACTTTGCATTCGCAGATGACGCAGCGGCGACAATTAATTCAGGCGACACCGCTTGGATGCTGACATCAACGGCCCTCGTTCTCTTGATGACGATCCCAGGCCTTGCCGTGTTTTATGGCGGAATGGTGCGCAAGCACAATGTGCTGGCAACCGTCATGCAAAGTTTTGCCACAGCTTGTTTGGTTGCCGTGTTGTGGGCGGTCGTTGGCTATAGCCTTGCTTTTACGAATGGTAACACTTACGTCGGCGATCTCAGTCGTGTGCTGCTCTACGGAATGAATATGAACGCTCCATTCACGCTCGGCGCTGGTACGGCCAGTCCCTCAGCGATGACCATTCCTGAATCGGTCTTCATGATGTT
This sequence comes from Alphaproteobacteria bacterium, assembly GCA_013286365.1. GTDB lineage: Bacteria > Pseudomonadota > Alphaproteobacteria > UBA9219 > UBA9219 > JABDFY01. Next base: position 1,251 of record JABDFY010000029.1, on the reverse strand, counting down.
TCAGATGACATTCGCCATTATCACACCGGCTTTGATCGCGGGGGCCTTCTGTGATCGCATTAAGTTTTCTGCCATGTTGGTATTCATGGGGTTATGGTCGTTGGTGGTCTATGCGCCGATTGCCCATTGGGTCTGGCATCCGAACGGTTTTTTATCGGCGGCTGGTATTCTCGATTTCGCAGGCGGCACCGTCGTTCACATCAACGCGGGTGTGGCGGGACTGGTCGCGGCAATTTTTATCGGCAAACGCATCCATCTTGAGGAAACTTACGCACCACATAACCCTGCCTATAGTGTCGTGGGCGCTTCCCTTCTTTGGGTTGGTTGGTTTGGCTTCAATGCAGGTTCTGCTGGCGCTGCCAACGGACGTGCCGGTATGGCGATGACGGTGACTATGGTGGCGGCGGCTATGGCGGCACTGTCATGGATGACTGTTGAATGGATTGCTAAAGGCAAGCCAAGTGTTCTTGGTATGATAACGGGCGCTGTAGCAGGCCTTGTGGCTATTACGCCGGCGTCTGGTTTTGTTGATACTGTCGGCGCCTTGGTGATTGGTCTTGCTGGTGGCGCAATCTGTTATCTTGCCGCCATGACTGTCAAAGAACATTTTGCTCTTGATGACAGCCTCGATTGCTTTGGTGTTCATGGCGTCGGTGGTATGTTGGGGGCCTTTCTCACGGGCGTATTTGCTAAAGCTTCAATTAGTGGTGTGGCAAGCCAGGCCGGTGCTATTGATGGTCATCCTGGACAGATATTGATCCAGTTGGAAGGTATGGCCTTTACCATTGGTTGGTGTGCTGTTGGCACGTATCTTATCCTTTTAATCGTCGAGCACACTATTGGGCTACGCGTTTCCGAGGATATCGAGCGTGAGGGCCTAGATCGTGCCTTGCATGGCGAGGGTATTCATCGCTAGACCAAAATCAGCACGCGGCTATTTTGCAGTTGGCGTTGAAGACATCAGCAAGGGATTTAATCTCGGTAATCTGGTGCGTACGGCCCATGCCTTTGGCGCGAGCTTTTTCTTCACGATTAATGCTTCAGTAAGCTATGCCGAAGTTAAATCTTCGGATACCTCACACGCCGAGGTGCATTTGCCGTTTTATACCTATAAAAATCTAGCAGAATTTTCCTTACCCAAGGACTGTGCTTTGGTTGGTGTGGAATTGTTGGATGAGGCGGTGGACTTACCGAGTTTCCGTCACCCCCTACGCGCCGCTTATGTTTTGGGGCCTGAAAAAGGGAGCCTAT
>JABDFY010000028.1 GCA_013286365.1 Alphaproteobacteria bacterium | reverse complement strand
AAGCTGCTGTGACACAATTTGGTTCGGGTTGGGCGTGGCTTGTCGCCGATCAAGGACAGCTCAAGGTCATCAAGACGGCAAACGCTGTAAATCCATTATCCCTGGGTCAAACGGCCTTGCTTACGTGCGATGTCTGGGAGCACGCCTACTATCTCGACTATCAAAACCGCCGCGCCGATATGGTTCAGGCCTTTCTTGATCATTTAGTAAATTGGGATTTTGTTGCAGATCATTTGGCGAAGGCAAAATAAATGATGCCGCCTTTAAGCTTTAACAGCCATACGTCTAAAGGCCGAAGGATTATTAAACCATTTTTTCTAGCCACTTTCTTTGCTTGAGCCCCATTCAAAACCTGGCTAGTGTCGCGGCTGCTGCGCAACTAGGCAGCGCGTCGCTTGGACGGTTCCAGGCGCTTACGTTTGGGTCATGTATCATGGATAGCGGATCTTCGCTGCCGACAGCATTGTTGCAGCCTCTGCCCACAGATTTTCCACGCATTCAAAGATTGCCGCCTTACGTGTTCAGCATTACATCTGAGCTAAAAATGGCGGCTCGGCGACGTGGCGAAGACATCATTGATTTCGGCATGGGCAATCCCGACGGCCCTACGCCCAAGCATATTGTCGCCAAACTGATCGAAACGGTCCAACGCGGCGATACGCATGGTTATTCGATGTCCAAGGGCATTCCTCGTCTACGCCGCGCTATTTGCAGCTGGTATAAAACGCGCTTTAACGTCGAACTAGACCCTGAAAGCGAAGCTATTGCCACGATTGGCTCGAAAGAAGGTATTGCACATCTTGCACTGGCTACGCTCGATCGTGGCGACAGCGTTCTCGTGCCTAACCCCAGCTACCCCATTCATATATATGGGCCGGTCATTGCCGGCGCCGATATACAGCAAGTGCCCATGATGCCGGGTATCGACTTTTTTGCCGAGCTTGAAAAAGCAGTAAAGTTGCGAATCCCAAAGCCCAAAATGCTGATCATGAATTTTCCGGCAAACCCAACAGCACAATGCGTAGAATTAGACTTCTTCCAACGCATTGTGACTTTTGCGCGAGAGTTTGGAATTTATGTTGTTCATGACTTGGCATATGCCGATATTTGTTTCGATGGCTGGCAATGCCCAAGCATCATGCAAGTGGCCGGCGCCAAGGACGTCGCCGTAGAGTTTTTTACGATGAGTAAAAGCTATAATATGGCGGGCTGGCGGGTTGGTTTCATGGTCGGGAACAAAAATCTCGTGCATGCACTCGCCCGCATAAAGGGCTATCACGATTATGGCACTTTCACGCCGATCCAGGTTGCTTCTATCGCCGCGCTCGAGGGCCCACAAGACTGCGTAAAAGAGATTTGCGCTACCTATCAAAAGCGTCGCGACGTTCTGGTCAAAGGATTAGGCGAGGCTGGGTGGATCGTCGAAAAACCGAAGGCTACATTATATGTTTGGGCTAAGATCCCCGAGCCTTACAGCCATCTTGGTTCACTCGAATTTACCAAAAGGTTGCTAAGTGATGCTAAAGTCTCCGTTTCTCCTGGCCTTGGTTTCGGTGAGTATGGCGATGGCTATGTGCGCTTTGCCTTGATTGAGAACGAAGCCCGCACACGCCAAGCCATCCGCGGCATCAAAGATATGTTTCGCAAAGACGGCCTCGTGAAGGCGGCTTGAAATAAATTATGGAGACCCGATGTTAACGCATATTTTTGATCCCGTTGTCCTTCGTGAATATGATATCCGTGGCACGGTTGGTAAAAATTTATCCATAATAGATGCCGTTGCGCTAGGTCGTGCATTTGGAACGTTGGTCAATCGCGCTGGCGGTCATAAGATCATCGTCGGCTACGACGGCCGTACTCACTCGCCAGATTTTGAAAAAGCGCTGACTGAAGGGCTCGTTTCAACTGGTGCCAGTGTAGAGCGGATCGGTCTTGGACCGACACCGATGCTTTATTTTGCTACACACCAACTTAACGCTGACGCCGGCATCATGGTTACAGGGTCTCACAACCCTCCTGATCAAAACGGATTTAAAATGCTGATGTCTCGACGTTTGCCAGACGGCGGGCCTATTTATGGTGAACGTATTAAGCAACTCGCCACCCTCGCGGCGCAGGCTGATTTTGTTACCGGCCAGGGATCCTCTCGCCAAATCGACGTCCGTGACGATTATATCAATATGCTTTTTCAAAACTATAAGAGCCCAACGCCTCTCACCATTGCCTGGGACACAGGCAATGGGGCCTCGGGTGAAATTGTTAAACGCTTAACTTCGCGCTTGCCTGGCAAGCACATGCTCTTATTTAATGAAATTGATGGACATTTCCCCAACCATAGCCCCGATCCAAGTAACGAGAAAAATCTGCGCGATTTGGCGGCTACCGTGCGTGATAATAAATGTGATCTCGGCATAGCCTTTGATGGTGATGCCGATCGTATCGGTGCGATCGATAGTCAAGGACGCATGCTGGCCGGCGATCAACTATTAGCAATTTACGCCCATGACATATTGAAGATGCACCCGGGCGCTGCTGTCATTGCTGACGTAAAAGCTTCACAAACTTTATTCGAAGAAATTGCCAGGCTGGGTGGCAAGCCGATCATGTGGAAAACCGGCAACTCCCTCATCAAAGCCAAAATGGCTGAAACACATGCACAACTGGCCGGTGAAATGAGCGGGCATGTTTTCTTCGCCGCCAATCATGATTTTGACGACGGTCTCTATGCCGCGATGCGCCTGCTCTCCATCATTGGTCTTTCAAAAAAATCGCTGTCAGACTGGCGCGATCAGCTGCCAGCCATGGTGACAACGCCTGAGGCGCGATTTCATGTAGATGAGGTGCGTAAATTCAAGATCATCGATGAAGTTAAAGCAAGATTGCAGAAATCGGGTGCCAGCATCAACGATATCGATGGCGTGCGCGTCACGACGGATGACGGCTGGTGGCTACTGCGCGCCTCGAATACGGAGGCAGTTATGGTCGCTCGGGCTGAAGCAAAGAATGAGGCCGGGTTGGCTCGCCTCAAGGCCCAGCTTAACGGCCAACTGCAGGCCAGCGGTTTGGCATCCCAGGCCTTTTAGCCCGCCTTTGACAACAGCTTGATTCTTAATCTATTTTCAACACCCACATAAGATACTAGTCTTTCTGAGATCCAATCTAACTTTTTCCCCTTAGAACCTGAGGTGTGACCGTGCGGCATTCTTACTATGAAGCGATCCTGTTGATCGAGCGTTTGCACAGGCATTTTCTTGAAGTGGTCAAATCTGATCTCGACCGTCAAAGCATACAGGACATTAACAACGTTCAAGCCTTGATCCTCTATAACATTGCAGAAGACGAAATGACTGTTGGTGAGCTAACGGCTCGTGGCTATTACCTGGGCTCGAATGTTTCATATAACGTCAAGAAGATGGTAGAAAACGGATACTTGATTCAAGAACGTTCGCCCCACGATAGACGATCTGTGCGCGTTAAACTTTCTGATAAAGGCCTCGCTCTGCATAAAAAAATGGGCGAATACTTTGAGAAACAGGTTGGAGCCCTTCAAGGCGCCAGTCTCAGCAACGACGATATCGCTAAAGCCAGCGACATCCTGCGCAAGATGGAGCGTTTCTGGACTGGCATGATTAATTACAGCGGCGGCTAATTCTTTACGCCATTAGCTTTTTCAATTCCGCTTCTTCAAACTCATAATTGCCGGTCACGTTTTGGATGTCGTCGTTGTCTTCCAAAACATCGAGAAGTTTTATCAAGTTTTGTGCAGCCTCGCCTACGACAACAGTTTGTGTCTGCGGATTCCAGACCAGCTTTGCACTCTCTGGCTCACCAAACTTCTTTTCCAGAGCCGTTCTAACCGCACCGAAATCTTCAACACTCATCGTAACGACGTGGTAGCTAGGGCTGCTATCCACGTTCTCTCCGCCGGCGTCGATAACCGCTTCCAACATTGTCTCTTCTAAAGCACGGCTAGCGGGATAAACAATCTCGCCTACACGGCTGAACATAAAGGACACTGAATTGCTTTCCCCCAATGTACCACCAAGCTTTGACAACGCTGTGCGTAGATCCGAAGCCGTACGGTTACGATTATCAGTCAGCGCCTCAATAATCAGCGCACACCCGCCAGGCCCATAGCCTTCATAACGAACCTCTTCGTAATTGGCCTTATCGTCGGCTCCGGGCTGGGCCGCTTTTATTGCGCGCTCGATGCGCTCACGTGGCATATTCTTGGCACGTGCTTCGGCAATGGCGGCACGTAACCGCGGATTATGGGCAGGGTCAGGGGCGCCAATTTTGCACGAAACCATGATTTCGCGTGCCAACTTATTAAACTTTTTTGCTTTCTTAGCATCGCTGGCACCCTTCTGGTGCATAACGTTTTTAGCGTGGGAATGGCCGGCCATGATGATATCCGTATTCTATACGTTGAACTTAAAGTGAAAAATATCGCCGTCATGCACGATATAATCTTTGCCTTCTTGGCGCAACTTACCGGCCTCACGTGCACCGGCCTCACCGCCACAATTCACAAAGCTTTCATAATCTATAGTTTCAGCCTTAATAAAACCGTGTTCAAAGTCAGTATGGATAACGCCGGCAGCTTGCGGGGCCGTTGCTCCGCGGCGTACCGTCCACGCGCGCGCCTCTTTGGGACCGACTGTGAAGAAGGTTAAGAGATCCAATCTACGATAACCGGCACGAATAATCTTATTAAGCCCAGGCTCGGTTAGGCCGAGAGATGATAAAAATTCCTTTTTTTCCTGCACACTATCCAGTTGGGCCACTTCAGCTTCTATAGCCGCGGCGATTACAACGGATTCCGTGCCTTCGGCGCCGGCCTTGGCGGCAACCTTTTCGGCGAGAGAATTGCCGCTCGCCGCATCGTTCTCGCCGACGTTGGCCACATATAAAACCGGTTTAGCGGTAACGAGTTGCAGTAAATGAAAAATCTTTTTCTTCTCAGCATCAAGCTTCGTCAGCATAACGCGCGCTGGAGCACCATCTTGCAATACCTTAATGGTAGGCTCCATCACAGCCACTTGTTCCTGTGCTTCTTTATCACCGGCTTTGGCTTTTTTCTGAGCATTTGAAAGACGTTTCTCGAGGCTTTCAAGATCGGCTAACATTAATTCAGTTTCGACTATCTCGGCATCACGAACCGGATCTACAGAACCTTCGACGTGCGTGACATCGCCGCCTTCAAAACAACGTAAAACATGGATAACAGCATCAACTTCGCGGATGTGGGCGAGAAACTGATTGCCCAACCCCTCGCCTTTGGCCGCACCGCGCACTAATCCCGCAATATCGACAAATTCAAGTTGTGTCGGAATAATTTTGGCCGATTGTCCCACCACCGCCAGCTTATCGAGGCGCTCGTCCGGTACCGCTACGCGACCGACATTAGGCTCGATCGTACAAAAAGGATAATTAGCCGCCTGAGCCGCTGCCGTTGCCGTGAGTGCGTTGAAAAGTGTTGACTTGCCAACGTTGGGCAACCCAACAATACCGCAGTTAAAACCCATTTGTATTTTCCTTTATGACAGATGCTTTCCATCAAAAATTGGGGGTTAAGAAAAAATTACGTTTCTTGATCCTTGACACTAAGGCTGCACATTTTCCGCGCCACGTGACTTAGATATTCAACTGCTTTGCCGTTGAGCACATAGTCAAAATCTTCTGCCAAGGCCTCAAGGAGAGGTTCCAGCCAAGTTTGATCGGATTTGATAAATGGATTTAAGACATAGTCGCTTACGATGTCGCGCGCTCCGGGATGGCCAATACCTAGTCGTACACGCCAGTAATCCGGACCGATATGAGCATCAATCGATTTAAGACCGTTATGTCCGCCAGAACCTCCACCTTGTTTTACCTTTACCTTGCCCGGTTGAAGTGCAAGGTCATCGTGAAAAACAACGACATCGGATGGATTGAGTTTATAAAATCGCATAGCCTCAGCCACGGACTCGCCCGATAAATTCATGAAAGTGAGTGGTTTAAGAAAAAGGGCTGGCGTTTTATCTGTAGGCCCCGTCACTAAGCCTTTTACTTTTTTCTTCCACGCCGGCAAACCGTAACGCTCTACAATCATGTCGAGAGCCAAGAACCCGATGTTATGCCGCGTAAAGGCATAATCAGGCCCTGGGTTGCCTAATCCGACAATGAGACGCGCTGGCTGCATATCAGGAAGCTATGGGGATAGAGGTTGCGATTGAGGGATAAAAAAACTTACAAACATAGTGTTTATGTTTTTCAATCCCCAAACCCCATCCCTTAATCCCCAAGTCCCTATTTCTTGCCTTCGGGCTTCTTGGCACCTGCGGCGGCTGTCGGTGCTGCTGCACCTGGTGCGGCGGCTGCGGCTGCACCTTTGGCACCGGCTGCTGCCGGAGCACCCGCTGCGGCAGGCGCCCCCTCTGCTGTTGCTCCTGCTGCGGCGGCTGCGACGGCCGCGGCCGCGGCTTCTTCTGCCTCAGAACGAATGGCAGACGGCACAGCTATGGTTGCGATCGTAAAATCTTTTTCGTGCGTCGTTAGTTTAACATTTTCGGGCAATTTTAACGCACTCAGATGCACGGCATCGTTAATCTCAAGACCAGCCAGACTAACTTCGAATTTCTCTGGAATATGATCAGGCGAGCAAAGCACTTCAATTTCGTGATGCACAATATTGAGCGTACCACCACGTTTGATGCCTGGGGATTTATCCGCATGTAGGAACGATACCGGTACGCCAACGCGTACTTTGGTCGCTGCCGAAACGCGAAGAAAGTCCACATGCAGCGGCCGATCGCTAACGGGATCAAATTGTACATCACGCGGCAAAACTCGATGTTTTTTGCCATCAACTTCGACGTCGAATAAATGAGTAAAAAATCCGGAACGTTCGAGCTGTCGCGTCAGAACATTCACTTCCATCACAATGGTCATCGGCGGTTGTTTATCACCATAAATGACCCCGGGAATACGGTTTTGGCGACGAATTGCATGGGCGTTCCCCTTACCGGCCCGATCACGCAACTCTGCCGCGAGTGCTACCACTTGCGCCATGTTTTGCTCCTAATGATTTGTTACAGCCAGCCTCCAGGGGTGCTGACCTAAGGCGCGGTCAATAGCAGTATTTGAGGGATTTTGGCAAGGGAAAGGGTAAGATTTATTAACGCCTAGCCCTTAACCAAATAGGCTTGAAACCGAGCGTTCCTGGCTAATGCGCACAATCGCCTCGGCTAGAAGCGGCGCTATGCTGAGTGGTCTGATCTTTTTCGAGGCAGCTACCGCCGGCGTAGCGGGGATAGAATCTGTTACCGTTAGGCTCTCGAGCGGTGATGCGTCGATACGCTCGACAGCGCCACCCGAAAAGACGCCATGCGTGACATAGGCCGAGACGGCTTTGGCGCCAGCATCTTTCAGCGCAACGGCACCATTACATAGCGTACCGGCACTATCGACGATGTCATCAACCAAGATGCAGTGGCGGTCTTTAACGTCACCAATGATATTCATCACCTCGGATTCGCCGGCTTTTTCTCGCCGCTTGTCGATAATGGCAAGGTCAGCCTCTAATCTCTTGGCCAGAGCCCTGGCGCGCACCACACCACCGACGTCTGGCGAAATAATGGTCAAGCCTGTCGGCAATTTGCCATGAACCGAAAGACTGTCACGAATATGACGCACGAAGACTGGTGCAACATAAAGATTATCGACCGGAATATCGAAAAAGCCTTGAATTTGACCGGCATGCAGATCCAACGTCAACATACGGTTGGCACCGGCAACGGTAATAAGATTGGCCACCAACTTAGCCGTAATTGGTGTACGCGGACCTGTTTTGCGATCTTGTCTTGCATAACCGTAATAAGGCACGACTGCCGTGATGCGTCGCGCTGATGAGCGGCGCAACGTGTCAATGGTTATGAGCAACTCCATCAGGCTGTCGTTGGCGGGAAATGAGGTTGGTTGAATGACAAATGTGTCTTCACCCCGAACATTTTCTAGAACTTCGACGAAGACTTCCATATCGGCAAAATGCCGAATACTGGCTTGGGCGAGAGAGATGCCAAGATTTTGTGCAATAGCTTCGGCGAGGGGTCGGTTGCTGTTTCCCGCAATCAGTTTCATATCCACTCCGCCACACAAGTCCCATTGAGACTATATCCAACTAAACTTTGGACAGCGGTTCTATACCAGCCCAATCATTGGCTGTAAATATAAGGGAAAAGTAGTTACCATTCTGCGGCAAACAGCATCAATTATGGTTAATGGCATTAACTCGCCATTTTCAACTGGGCTAGGCGACTGTCATCATTGATATGAGCGAACTCTTGTGGACGCGCAGGCCCACGATTGACATAGACCCCTAAATATACGGCAGCAACCTGCTCATGTGTCTTTCTGAGCGCACCATATTCATTGGGTCGCCTCGAGCTGGAAGGTCTAAGGGACGGCATCATAAGCGTTCGCTCATTTTGAAGAGCCATTTGGCCTTTTATGGTATTTGGATCGCGCGCTCTTCCACGAAGCAGGCGGCGCTGAGCAACTCTCTTGCGAGCCGTTGAAAACTGGAAACCGACCGGCGACAGAAATCTGCCAAACATTCGAGATGCTGGTCGAGCCAGTGGACCACGTGTCGCCACTGGCAGAATGATTGACCGAAGCCTGGTTCGGCTAGCAGTAGTCGGTTGCAGACTTTGTGTTTGGGCCCACAACCTTTGTGGGCCAACATTTACATTTAGAGGCATTGTATACGTCGCGGCGAGAGGTCCGGCTGACATTGTGGCGGCGGATTCACCAAGCATAGTCGCTTGTGAGGAAGTGTTGCTATTGTCGACTTCTTCTACAGCCACCCTGCGAAACGCCAATATAGTGGCACCGCCTGAGGGCGCGATATGCGACAATGTTTGACTGGGAACAATATAATCTGGGGAAACATCGGATATGTCACCCGATGTAACTTGTGCCGCACCTATGTGGGCTTCTTGTGCTGGGGTCATCCAAGTCCCCATTGCTCTCTTTTCATCTAAGCCTACTTTATAGTTGAGAATGGTTAATCAGCCGTAAATTCACATATTTGCGTAAGCCCAAGAAGCTATGTGATTATTTTCCTCATTTTCAGTAACTGGACGTTCTCGGTTTCACTTGACCGTTAGAATAGGGGCGCGTATGAGTCGCGGCCCGGTACTGATTAACTTGTTTGCGTCGGCGTTTTTATGCCATCGTGAGCATAAAATTTCAACACTTAAAGAGGCCTCGATATTCCATGGCAACACATAAATCCGCCGTAAAAAGAGCCCGCCAAACCATTGAACGTAACAAGGTTAACCGCGAGCGTCGCTCAGCTATTCACGCATTAACCAAATCTGCCGAAGCTGCCATTGCCGGCAAAGACCCGAAAGTTGCAGCAGACGCCGTACGCCATGCCGAAGCGGCCCTCGCGCGCGGTGCCGGTCGTGGCACAATGCATTGGAAAACAGCGGCGCGTAAAACCTCTCGCCTCGCAAAACGGCTTAAGACACTGCAGCAGACAAAGAAGAAATAAGGTCGGCCAAACGAGAAGGCTCGTCCGTCTTCATCATCTATTACGTGAAGAACTTTTTGTAAGTCGTGCAAAGCAAGCTCTAGTGTCACGTATTATCTCACACCGCGATGTATGGATTCTTTTTTTATCCCCCCTATTCACACGCCACTGTGATCGCCAATAAATATATAATGGTCAGTAAAAAAAATTTAACGCACGAATTTTTCTTTTTTCATCGTTCACGCTTCAGTCCTGTTGCCAAAACTCTTCGGTTCGTTCTATGGTCTCTTTGTTCAAGCCAAAAATTTTTGTGGTGATCGTTGAAGGGATCGTAGAATGCAAAACACTATATTTATCTTCCTTCATTTTCTCCGCGAAAATTTTTCATTTCCTGTCTTACCAAGCTCCTAAACGGACTTCGAATATCATACGACAGAGGAAGCCATTCTTTTGTTGTAAAGGTGCCTTTTGTGTTTCGTTCTGAAAATTAACTGAGACAATTTACTGAGGTTGGAGTTCAAATGTCGGCAAAGAATGTGGCAATATTAGAAACTGATATATTACATCCCGTTGTTGTCACACCGCCGCCAGAATCTGAAGCTGCATGGCAAACACTGCGCAAGCAATTGCGCGACCGGCTCGGCGAAACCGCCTTCCGTCGCTGGTTAGAACCCGTGACCGGCACGGTGCGCAGCCTTCTGGATACGTCAGAAAACCAAGCTATTTCAACACTTGTCCTAGCGCTCCCCACTCGCTTTATGCGTGACTGGGTGGAAGGCCATTACGGCGACACCATCCGCTCCTTGTGGCGCCAGTTAGTCGAACAAGGACTTGTTGAATTTACGGTAGCCTCACCTCTAACGAAAGGCCCCGAGCTTACAACAAACGCAGCCAAGAGCATGAGTAGCGGCGGTGCCGTCCCTTCGGCCAGTGTCGCACAGTTGATGTTGCCCGCCTCACAAACGGTTGGCATTGAAACGGCAGAACTTGATCCACGCTTCACTTTTGAAAATTTTGTCGTCGGCAAGCCAAATGAACTTGCTTACGCCGCCGCGCGGCGCGTTGCCGATACCGAGAACCCTACTTTTAACCCCCTGTTTCTTTATGGCGGTGTTGGTTTAGGCAAAACACATCTGATGCATGCGATTGCCTGGCATATTCGCAAGAACTACCCCAATCGGCGCGTTATCTATATGTCTGCAGAAAAGTTTATGTATCAGTTTGTTCGCGCCCTACGCTACAAAGACATGGTATCCTTTAAGGATCAATTCCGTTCGGTTGATGTGCTCATGATAGACGACGTGCAGTTCATCGGCGGTAAGGACACAACACAAGAAGAGTTTTTTCATACCTTTAACGCCCTCGTTGACCGCAACCGTCAAGTTATCGTCTCGGCCGACAAATCACCCCAAGATCTTGATCGTATGGAAGAGCGTTTGCGCTCGCGTCTTGGCTGGGGTTTGGTGGCTGATTTGCACCCAGCTACCTATGAGTTACGGCTTGGCATTCTGCACACAAAGGCAGAAAAGCTGGGTTGCGCCGTGCCAGACAAAGTCATTGAATTCTTGGCCCACAAGATATCATCGAATGTGCGCGAGCTAGAAGGCGCTCTCAATCGCATCGTTGCCCATGCCCAGCTCGTTGGACGAACAATTACCCTTGAAATGACACAAGAAGTACTGACCGATCTTCTACGCTCGACGGAACGCCGTATCACGATCGATGAAATTCAGAAAAAAGTCGCAGAGCACTATAATATACGCGTTGCCGATATGCATTCCGCTCGCCGCGCACGCGCTGTCGCCCGTCCAAGACAGGTAGCCATGTATCTTGCAAAGCAACTTACGCCGCGCAGTTTGCCAGAAATTGGGCGTAAATTCGGCGGTCGCGACCATACCACCGTCATCCATGCTGTACGTAAAATCGAAGAACTCTCAGCCTATGACCCATCCTTCAAGGAAGATGTCGAATTGCTAAGGCGTTTACTGCAAACTTAAATTTTTAATATTTAGTAGGGCTCGAACCTAAAGCCACTCACCGAAAGCGTAATTCTCGGCTGTGGTTGAAGCGGATTATAAAGAAATTTTGCTCGTGTCTTCCAACCTTTGGATAAAACTTCATCTAAACTTTCTTTGCATTCAGCGATGCTCTTGGTTGCCTCAGTATAGGCAGGATCGTCGCCCAGAAAAGCTCCTGTTTCTCTGCCAGAAATGTATATTGGTAATCGATCCGCCCGGTTAACTCCCATCAACCAAGCAACGTTACCACTTAATCTACCCGACTCAACCCAAGCCGGCACAGCATAGTATCCATTCTCTACGAAAGAATGCCGCCCGTTGGGCAAAAACATTCCAAATACGCCTGCTGCGCCCCAAAGACTTTCAACCACTCGCTGATGATCATTATCTTGAAACCCAACTAGTGGAAGTCTGGTGTTAGCAAGGGAAATGTACATTCCCGTAGGTTTAACGATATGATCTGTAAGAACTTTAAAATCGGTAACAATCGTCATCTTGTCGCACGAGAACCGCGCAAATATACCTTTGCTTACCGGTTTGATGTTATTTAAATCGAGGGGTTCCAATTGTTTCGTAAGGCTGTTTAGATCATCGATGATCTCATGTCTTAAGATGCCCGACTGCCACCTATTATATTCCTTGGAAATAGCGAAATAGTCATACGCCAAGACAATTGGCTGGCCTGCAACAGAAGCAGCCTTCACCACGAGCTCGTCAAGGAGGGCGACCTCCTCGGGGCTGTGCGTGGCGGCAAACCTGTGGTGGGTGACGGCCAAAACACCGACCACACTCAATCCTGCGACAACCCTAAATAAGGTTTTGAGACGTTTTTTCTTCATACCCAATATATAAATTTGAAAATCTGTCGTTAGACTTCTTACACAATTGTTGGATGAAACTATAAAGGTCTTTTGTCAGTTTTGTACCCCAAAGCTCAGGGTTTTAAGATTATTACCCCGCACTAGCCATCCCCTCTATTCTCTGCTATCTCCTTGAAACGGATTGATTCTTCCGATTCCCAGGGCCGTCACGCATGAAATTTACCCTTGAACGCGCCGCACTTCTCAAAAGCCTTGGCCACGTCCAAAGCGTGGTTGAGCGTCGCAATACAATCCCCATTCTCGCCAATGTCCTCATCCGTGCTCAAGGCAATGATGTGTCTTTTGCAGCGACCGATATGGAAATCGAGATCAACGAAGCCTCGCCCGGCCAAGTCAGCAAGCCCGGCGCTATAACAGCACCCGCGCACACGCTCTATGAGATTGTCCGTAAGTTACCTGAAGGGGCACAAGTTGAATTGAATGCCGGAAGCGCTAATCAGCTCACACTATCTTCGGGCCGTTCCAATTTTAAACTAGGTTGTCTGCCCGTCGAAGATTTTCCTAAAATGCCTGAGGGCGACCTTAAGCACAAGTTTACACTTTCGGCATCGGATCTGCGCATGCTCATTGATCGCACACGTTTTGCGATTTCAACTGAAGAGACGCGCTATTACCTCAATGGTATTTATCTGCACACAACGAAGGCAAAAAATGTCGAGGTGTTGCGCGCGGTAGCCACAGATGGTCATCGTCTGGCGCGCGTGGAAATGGCGGCGCCACAAGGCGCCAAAGGCATTCCCGGCATTATTGTGCCGCGCAAAACCGTTAATGAAGTCCGTAAACTTATCGATGAAATCTCGGGTTCCGTTGAAGTTGCGCTTTCCGATTCTAAGGTACGCTTTACCTTTGGTAGCGCGGTCATAACGTCCAAGCTTATCGACGGCACATTCCCCGATTATGAGCGTGTTATTCCAAGTGGTAACGACAAAACGCTTGAAGTTGATACGCATGCCTTTGCGGCTGCGACAGACCGTGTTGCCACCATCTCTACCGAAAAATCCCGTGCGGTGAAGTTGAGCCTCACACCTGGACACATTGTGCTTTCGGCAACATCGCCCGAAGCCGGCAGTGCGACAGAAGAGCTCGAAGTTAAATACGACGGAGCGTTGCTCGATATTGGTTTTAACGCACGCTATTTGCTCGATATTATGCAGCAAGTCGAAGGTGATGGCGCCCGCTTTAGTTTAGCCGACGCCACGGCCCCAGCAATTATTCAGGACGTGGCCGATGGCAGCGCTTTATATGTGCTAATGCCAATGCGGGTTTAGCTTCTGCTTTAACGACCTTTTTGGCCTATTCATTTCGGTAATATTGTAGAGATCAAACTGTGCTGAACGTTGTACGTTCCTTAGCCCCCGTTGCTGGTGATACCCGCGGACAGCTGGTCGTTGGACAAATCTCCTTGACCAATTTCCGTAATTACCATGATGTTCGTTTAAACATCGCAGCCACCCCTGTCGTTCTTACCGGCGCCAACGGCAGCGGAAAGACTAATTTGCTCGAAGCGATAAGCCTTTTAGTGCCTGGGCGTGGCTTACGTCGCGCGGCTCTTCGTGAATTACAAAATCAGAAATCTTCTGAGCCCTGGGCTATAGCCGTAGATCTGAGCACACCTTATGGCGCTCTGCACATTGGCACGGGAAGCGACCCAGAGACCGGCGACGGCGACCGGCGTATCGTGCATATCGATGGAAAAAATGTTCGTGGCCAGAATGCGCTAGCCGAACACATGGCGATGGCCTGGATTACGCCTGACATGGACCGTGTTTTGGCTGAAGGGCCGAGTGCGCGCCGCAAGCTTCTTGATCGATTGGTTTATGGTTTTGATCCTGCACATAATGGACGTGTACATCGCTACGAAAAAGCTTTGCGTGAACGTTTGCGTATATTACGCGAAGGGCCAGCCGATGCTGCGTGGCTCAAGGCTCTCGAAGATGAGATGGCACAGACAGGTGTTGCGATAGCAGCCGCCAGACGTCACATGGTCCAGCAATTGCGAACGGGTATAGCCACAACCACCAGCGCTTTCCCACGCGCCGATCTTGAACTTAAGGGTTTGGCCGAAGAAGCTTTGGAAAACCAACCTGCATTGCTGGTCGAAGACAGCTTGCGTGAAGCGCTAGCGCGAACTCGCGGCGATGATGCTCAGAGTGGCACTTGTGTCTGCGGACCACACCGCAGCGACCTCGTCGTCATCCACCGACTTAAACAGTGCCCTGCTGATCTCTGCTCTACTGGTGAACAAAAAGCTCTTCTCATCGCTCTTATGCTCGCTCATGTCCGCATCTTGACCTCAATCCGGCAAATGCCACCGATCTTTCTCCTTGATGACATCGCCGCACATCTTGACGACATACGCCGCGCCTCACTTTTTGAGGAACTCCGTACGCTTGGCACACAAGCCTGGCTTACGGGAACCGACACCGAACCCTTTGCTTCATTGTTGCCCCATGCCCAGCACGGCGTTGTCGAATTTGGCCAAGTCATTTGGCTTTAAATCTGATAAACTCGGCACCTTGATCCTAGAAGTCATAAGGCCCATATAATATGTGCCAACGCACGGAAATGAGGCCGACCATGTTTATTCAAACCGAAGAAACACCCAACCCCGCAACCATGAAATTTTTGCCGGGCCGTGAGGTTATGGGTCAAGGCACATTGGAGATAACGGACGCGCGCACCGCTACGGCATCGCCATTAGCTGAAAACCTGTTCTTAATCGAAGGCATCCAAGGCGTGTTCTTTGGCAGAGACTTTATCACCGTGACTAAGGCTGCGGGGAAAGAATGGCAAGTATTGAAACCCGCGATTTTGACCGCGATCATGGAACATTTCACAAACAATCGTCCCTTGATATCGTCAATGAGCGAAGCGCCCGCGATTGCTGATGCTGATGAAAACGAAATCATTAAACAAATACGTGAAATACTTGATGTGAAGGTCCGACCGGCGGTCGCCCAAGACGGTGGGGATATAACCTTTCAAAGTTTTGAGGACGGCGTTGTATACCTAAACCTCAAAGGATCCTGTGCTGGGTGTCCAAGCTCAACCGCAACACTCAAGGCGGGGATTGAAAACATGCTTAAACATTATATTCCGGAAGTGAAAGAAGTCCGTCAAACCCGGTAGCCCCTCGTTTTGTTGTTAGGCACTTTCATAGTCCCAGTACAAATGTTAGTATTGTAGCGACCCATTACCCGAAGACCCTATTCCCCATTGTCTCCCATGCACGTAGTTCTGATTAACGGCAGCCATCGCCATAACTCGCAGTCCTCACGCGTTGCCCGCTACCTTGAGCCGCGCCTTGCTTTACTCGATCCCGGCATTACAACCGATATCATCGATCTCACCGACAATCCGTTACCTTTATGGGATGAAAGTATGTGGCAGACGGGCAGCGCTTTGTTAAATCAATGGGCGCCTTATGCCAAACGTCTGCAAAATGCCGATGCCCTCGTCGTAATCTCTCCGGAATGGAGTGGCATGGTGCCTGCAGGCCTAAAGAACTTCTTCCTTTACTGCAGCGTCCGCGACATAGGCCACAAACCAGGATTAATTGTCACCGTTTCAGCCAGTCGCGGTGGCAGCTATCCAATCAATGAGCTGCGTACCAGCAGTTATAAAAATACCATGCTTTGCTATATCCCCGAACATCTTATTGTCCGTGATGTCCAGAAGATCTTTGTTGGCGACACACCAGCTAATGATGATGATAAATATATACGTGGGCGCGCGGATTTTTCTCTTCGTGTACTGCTAGCCTACGCCAAAGCCCTTAAACCCGTTCGCGAAAGCGGTATTGTCTTTGACAAAGCCTATCCGAATGGGATGTAGGATATTTCTGTATGTGTGAAATGCTGTTGCTGATCAGATAGTGTGTAAATGGATGTTTGTTAGATTGGATTTCTACGTCGTGTTTTGCAGTATATTTCGTTTTAATGAGCGCCAGCGCCCCTTCAACAGACCAAAGAACCAGCTTAGCCATGCTCATACTTAGCCTCGACAGCGCCGGAGCATCTTGCGCCGTTTGTCTATGGCAGGACGGGAAAGTTCTCTGCCAAGCGGATGAGCGCATGGATCGCGGCCAAGACCAAAGATTGGTTCCCATGATCCTTGATGTCATGGGGCAAATAAAAAAAGATTTTTCTGCGCTTGACCGCATCGCCATCACACGTGGTCCGGGGAGCTTTACTGGACTCCGCATCGGTATAGCCGCAGCACGCGGCCTGGGTCTTGCTGCAAATAAGCCCGTCATTGGTATAGATCGATTTAGAATTTACCGCGAACAGGTCGGCAAGCCAAAAAACGATTTATTTGTTGTTATTGGTTCAAAACGTAGGGAACTTTACTGTCAGTTTTTTGCGGCGCAGGGTCTCCAGCAAGAGCCGATGATGATGACCGAAAGCGAAATCACCAAATTTCTTGCCAACCATTCAGGTATCTTGGTAACGGGTGATACGACTGTTGTTGAAGCTAAAAATTTTCGCAAGCCCCATGAAATGGAAGCCATCACTTGTGCGGCGTTAGCTGCGCGCATCTCTGATATTAACGATCCAGAATTCTTACCGCGCCCTCTTTATGTACGCGCCCCAGATGTCACGGTTAAGAATGAACAGAAAAATCCTGTTTTTCAGTCGATTGCTTGAAACAGATCCTTCATATCCGTCCAACCTCGTTACCTTTGGCGCCGATGCTCGCCAAACTTCATGCCGAGAGTTTTAGCGAAGAAGCGTGGCCTATTGAACAAGTACGCAGCAGCTTGAGGCTTGAGACCACGCAGGGCTGGGTGGCCTTCGAGGAAGCTAAGCCCGCCGGCTTTATTCTATGTCAAGTCTTATCGGAACAAATAGAAATTCTAACCTTCTGTGTACGACCCACTATGCGCCGCCGCCTAATAGGTCGTCGCCTTTTGCAGAGCGTCATTGCACACGCCCGAGAAAATGGCCAAAAAATATTTCTCGAAGTAGCGGCAGATAATGAAGCTGCAAGGAAACTATATGATCAGCTTGGCTTTGAAATCACAGGTACCCGCCCAAACTACTATCGTCGCGGCGCTATCACCATCGACGCTCTAATGTTCACCTATAAGCGCCCATAGCCGCAATAATGATTGCCATTTGCCTCTATGACACAACCATGTTAGTCATTCGCCCCCATGCAAATTCTCGAATTTGAAAAATCAGTGGCCGAACTTGAGGCCAAAATCGATGAACTGCGCCATATCTCGGATGGTAGTCGTGGCGTCAATATCGCTGATGAAATCAGCCGACTGCAAGATAAAGTCGACAAACAGTTGCGGCATATCTACGGCCGTTTAACGCCGTCGCAAAAGGTGCAGGTGGCGCGCCACCCTGAACGTCCGCATTGTCTCGATTACATCAAAGTATTGGTTGAAGATTTCACGCCACTGGCCGGCGATCGCTGCTTTGCCGAAGATCAAGCCATTATCGGTGGACTGGGTCGTTTGTCAGGCAGAGCTTGCGTTATCATAGGACAGGAACGTGGAAACGATACTGAAAGTCGTATTAAACATAATTTTGGTATGGCCAAACCAGAGGGCTATCGCAAAGCGCAACGTTTAATGCATCTGGCTGATCGTTTTGGCCTCCCCATTGTTACTTTTGTCGACACGGCAGGTGCTTTTCCGGGCGTGGATGCTGAAGCCCGCGGACAGGCCGAAGCCATAGCTCGTTCGATTGAAACATGTCTTTCGGTTAGCGTGCCCTTTGTCACCTGCATCATTGGTGAGGGCGGCTCAGGTGGCGCTATCGCGATGGCGGCTGGCGATCGTGTGCTCATGCTTGAGCATGCGATTTATTCCGTCATC
Source organism: Alphaproteobacteria bacterium (assembly GCA_013286365.1). Taxonomy (GTDB): domain Bacteria; phylum Pseudomonadota; class Alphaproteobacteria; order UBA9219; family UBA9219; genus JABDFY01. Next base: position 7,432 of record JABDFY010000028.1, on the reverse strand, counting down.
TCGCCTGAAGGGTGTGCCTCTATACTTTGGCGCAATGCATCGCATGCTGCAGATGCAGCTGCCGCCCTCCGTCTTACCGCCCAGGATTTGTTGCAACTTGGCATTATTGATCAGATCATTTCTGAACCGCTTGGTGGCGCACATCGCAAGCCAGCCGATGTCATAACCCATGTTGGCGAAGCTCTTACACAAGCCCTTGGCGAACTATTGTCCATAGACAGTAAAAGCCTCCTCGCTCAACGGCACGAAAAATATCTGAACATGGGGAAAACGGGGCTAAACTAAAGCGCTTAAGGCTGTCTCAACTTTGCTTATAGCTCACCTGAAAAAATATAGGACGGCAGTATTCGTCTGGGGTTTTATCTTAACCCAAAAACCTCTGTAATAAATTTTGACTACCGTCCCAAATTAAATTGAGTGATGTATAAACTACGATTGCCAAAGCAATATAAGTTAACCGCGGGTAGCGGTTTATTATTTTTGCCATACCTGTTGCGGCGGCCCCCATGAGGGCGACAGAGAGTATCAAGCCGACGGCCAGCATCCATAAATGATCGCGCGCAACGCCGGCAACAGCCAAAACATTGTCAAGTGACATGGAAACATCGGCAATAATTATCTGCAAAATAGCCTGGCGGAGCGTTTTACCCAATGCCATTTGTGAAGCTTTTGCTGTTCTCTTTCCGTAAGTCTGCGGCAGCGCATGAATATCGCGCCTCATTTTCCAAGCCACCCAGAGGAGAAGCAAGCCCCCGGCCACCATCAAACCAACAATGTGTAAAATCCGGACAGCAAACAGAGCAAATAAAATACGCAACAGAGTAGCTGCGCCAATACCGATTAAGATTGCTCTACGTCTTTGTTTGGCTGGCAAGCGTGCAGCTGCCGTGCCGACGATGATGGCATTGTCGCCGGCCAATGATAAGTCGATGACCAGAATTTGAAACAAGGCAGCGTAGCTGGATAAAGCAATCATGACGTCCCGATGGAGTGACCGAAAGAAAACGTAACCTTATCTAACCTGTTGTTCTTGCTTATAAAACTCAATTATTGTTGAAAACTTAACAAGGAGTACCATATGGGTAGTATAGTTGCTTAAACCCTTAATGCGAGGCACTGACAATGGCCCAAGATTATTTCCGCTCTAGCATAACTGCCGCCAGCGGCACCAGTTTTGATGCCGGTCTTCGCGCGCACATGCAGCGGATCTTCAATTACATGGCGGCTGGCCTTGCACTGACGGGTGCCATTGCCTTCTTCGTTGCCAACACACCTCTTGCTGCGATTATTTACGGCACGCCTTTGAAATGGCTGGCTATGCTCTCGCCTTTTGCCTTCTTTATGTATCTTAATTTTAAAATGCAGAGCATATCTGTTGGCAAAGCGCGCGCATTATTCTGGGCGTTCTGCGCTACGATGGGCCTTTCCATGGGCGTCATTTTCTTGGTTTTCACGCAAGCTAGCATCGCTCGTGCCTTCTTTATTACGGCTGCAACTTTTGCTTCGATGAGCCTTTATGGCTATACGACTAAACGCGACCTCACAAGTATGGGGGCTTTCCTTATGATGGGCATGTTTGGGCTGTTTATTGCATTTGTGGTGAACCTCTTCTTTGCATCCAGTATGCTGCACTGGATTGTTTCGGTGTTGGGCGTTGCGATTTTTACCGGCCTCACGGCTTATGATGTCCAATTAATCAAGCAAAATTATTCGGATGCTTGGGGAACAGACACAAATGATAAACTGGCCGTGTTTGGAGCTCTTGCTCTCTACTTGAACTTTATTAATGCATTTAGGTTTCTGCTTAACCTCATGGGCAATAGCCGTTAAGCAACGAAAACCTGTTCAGTTCAAGCTTGGGTGGGGCGGTGACTAAGAATTAGAGCGCCCATCGCTACGAGACCCTCTCACCCCCCTATATAGTCTCTTGAGGTCCCGACCAGGTTGAATGGCGCGTTTTCTGGCGCGCAAGAACGTTGCGTGATATCTTCTAATGCCTTCAAATCCAAGGGCAGATTGCCTTAGACCAGAGCAAAATAACTAAATTCGATGATTTATATTCTGCCTTTTTGTTGACACAATTCGGCTTGCACTCGGAATAAAATTGCGCCAATACTCGCGACAAGTTGTCTTGTCTGAGCTGCCTTTTAACGCGGCAATCAAAGCTCAGATCCAACAACGAGCTGCAAGATGGCTAATACCCTTGCCGGATTGTCAGGCCAGTCCGTAACTCATAGGCCGATTATCGAGGGACTTGGTGACATGCGCGGAACAGTTAAGTGGTTTAATGCAACAAAGGGTTATGGTTTTGTAGCTCCAGACGGTGCGAGTAAAGATGTGTTTGTTCATATATCCGAGGTTCAGAAGGCTGGTTTACCCGGTTTGAATCAAGGCGATATCATTGAGTTCGAAATGAGCATGGGCAAAAACGGTCGGGAAGCCGCTGTCAATCTGAAGCGCGGTTAAAGACTGCCTTTATCTCGGTATACTCAGCGGCAAGCCTCAGAATAAAGAATTGTTCGTTTAGACGAGAATGCGTTGTTTAAGTAAGTTCAACATCGGCAAATCGTGGGGAAAGTTGCCATAGCCCCAGCTGTCCTCAAAAGGACCCTGCTCGGCAATATAATCTGCGACCATTTCAGCTTTCCCTGCCCGCACACAGTTTTCTGTCACCATCTTACCACTGATAAAACCTTCCTTAATTTCCATGCGTGTGCAGATTACTGCCTGATGTGGCAGGTCTTGCAAAAGCCAGGGTAAATACAAATCGAGGCTACCCGAAGCAATTACGATATGATGACCCTGTGCTTGATGATCGAGCAACGCTTGGCGAACGGGTTCATTCCATTTTTGCCATCTTTGCAGTTTTTCGAATATCGGTGTCAAATTGCCGACCCAATAACCAGTCAAAAGATGTTTTAAAAGCCGCGCTTTGATAAAGGTGCGCGGGTCCTTAAGCTCAGGATCATTCTTATCCTTCATATAGCGACGTATAAATGTCGCGATTGTTTCAACCATCGCAAAACAAGATCGCGGCCAGCCCGCCAGAGCCGTTAAAAATGGCCACAAACTGTCGCCTCTGATTAAGGTATTATCAAAATCGAAAACAGCAATGGTGCGAGAACCTTTAGGCATATAATTAATCTGTCCATGCCGCTAAAGTTGCTGTTTGCACGCCGTGCCCGGGCCGCGCCTGGCCAGGAATTTGCCATTCAAGGCAATTAAACGCACCGCAATGAGCGCAAAGCGGTTGCCATTCTTCATGGCCACCGCCGCAGGTGCGGCACAACCATTGAGGATCAAGCGGTGCCTCACCAGCTTTCATCAACCACTGCAATGCGGCCTGTTCGTTGCCACTTTCGCGCCGCTCCAATCGTGCCAACAAACGATAACTCGATTGTGTTGCCTCTTTGCGAATGACAAGAGCCATTAAGTGGCGCCGCGCTTCCCCCCAAACGTCGGCTTCAAGCGCAGCCAGTGCAAGCACCAAGTGGCTGGCTGAGCTGTCTGGATTGTGACGGCATAAACGCTCGATCTGTTTGTAGACTGACAAAAGATCGGCGTTATTTTTGACTGCGCGATAGACAACAACGAGCTGTGGGTTTGGCACTCGCGACCAAGCTTTCTCAATTGTACGTGAGGCAGCGCGCATATGACCTGTCGCAGCTTGGCTTTGCACCAAAGCAATTATGGCTGGCAACCAATCAGGGGCAAAACGCACCGCCTGCTCGGCGGATTGTAAAGCTTTATTGATTTGTCCCTGCTTCGCCTCACTTTGAGCGGCGGCCACGAGCAGCGCCGCCTGATACTGCTTGGACCGTGCCGGATCAAGCAATTGTGCTGTAGACACTTTAGCCAAAGCCGCACTGGCCTCTTGCCAATGTTGCTTGCGCGCAGAAATTTCAAATTGTATCAGATTAAGCCACGGTGTTTCGGGCTTAAATCGTCTTAGTTTTTCAGTGAGTTTGCTAACTTCTACCCAATCGCTGCTGCGCCAGGCATCCATGATCAGCCCTCGATAACCAAGAACGGCGCTATCTGGTTCAGCAGCGAGCGCCATATAAATATTTCGCGCCGCACGTCGATCCTCCGCTAGTTGGGCTGCTTGTGCTTGCAGCAACTGTGTTGCCGTCGTCGTCCCCAGCAACTTTCGCGCGTTAACGGCATAGCGTCCGGCTTCTGCAGGATTGCCGGCAGCGATGGCAACTAGTCCTTCAGTCAGCTGCTGCTGGCCCTTTTGTAAACTTTTTAAATTGCGCCGCAGACGCCTATAATGCGGACCTTCTTTGACCAAACGCCATAAGCGAAATAGTAGAAACAGGGCAAAGCCTATAAAAACCACGACCAAGACAAGAAAGGCAGCCGAAGTTTCGATCAGATAGTCGTGCCAAACTATGCGCGCCGTCCCTGGCCGATCGGCAAGCCAGAGCGCTAAGGCCAGAAAGACAGCGAGCTTGAGTGTGAAAGAAAGCAGCCGTTTCACGGCATGTCCCGCTCTTCTGACGGCATGGGCTGCGCCTGATGAACGAAATTGCCGGCCAAAAGATTCAAAGCGTCATCAATTTTCTGCCGTGCGGCGGCATCTTTATGCCAATCGCTTAAAACGGCCTGTGCTTCTGGCGGCAATTTATCGTAGTGATCAAATACATCTAAAAGATTATCGCTTTGCAGGGACAATTCGATGGCTGTGAGGGTATCGTCCGGAGAGGCGTCGCCTCCGTGTAGGGAGCGCACTGTGACAAGACCTTTTGATTCCGCCAATAGCCGTTGCCACCAAGTTGTTGCATGAGCTTTGCCTATAGCAACTTCAACCGACGGCGTAAGCGTAGAGAAGTGCTCGCGTAAACTCGTTAGGGTTGGCACAGCCGATGAGGCATAAGGATTGAGTGGATTTAGCCCATCCTGAAGAGCCTTATCGTTGGGCGCCACATCGCGTAGTACCTGCAACTCAGTTGCGAATGGCTTTCCTTCTTGTGCCGCCGTTCGCAACTGCGTGAATGCAATAAATGCTGCGATCGATGCTTGCGCAGCCTGTTGCGTTTGATCAGCACTGCCGCGTGCGTGCTTTACTTCCGTCTGCAGTGCCGTTAAAGCAGCAGATAAACTTACCATGTCACTTTTTATCCGCGCAAAATTTTCAGTCGATTCTGTCGGTATCGATGTCGATGTCTCTGCACCAGCTGCAACATTGCCCGCTCCATTATCCAACCTACTGCCAATATTATTGACACGGCTATCAAGCGCTTGAATTTGTTGTTCGAGGTCTTCCACTTTTTGGCTGAGACGTAAAACCTCCTGCTTTTGTCCGCTACCGATGTTAAAGATTTGCGGATTAAAATACACAGCGCCAGCAGCTGAACAGGCCAACACAAGCCCAAAGATCAAAACATACACCAACTTACGTGGCTTAGACCTTGGCGGTGGCAAGGTTAAGGGCGGTGACGGGCTTTTGTCAGCTTCAGACATGAAATTCTCACCTCTTTGATCTGCAGCAGGATTATACCGGACACATCTTCCTAAGGCATTCAATAACGGCATCTTCTGTAGGCGCTGGTGCAGCCACAAGGTTGCGCCAAGCGATGGGTTTTAAGGCCTCCACCACTGTCTCGCTAAGGCCTATCGCAATCATAGTCTTACAGCAAGCCTGAAGCGCAGCCTTTTCCATAAGCGCTACGAGCGCCTGGGCCGAGCGCGGTGAGTAAAGAAGAACCGCACTCAGCCTATGCTGTGTGAAATTCTCAACGAGCGAAGGCGTCAAGTCTAAGGCGGGGACCGCCTTATAAACCGACCAAGTAATAACGTTGTACCCTTGGAGCTCTAAGTAATTCTGCGCTTTGTTGTCAACCTCCTGCCCAACTATATGTAAGATAGATGAGGTTTTATCAGACAGTGTTCGGCTCATGAACTGGGCCAGCTCTGCTCCATCGCTATTTGTGCACTGAATGTGACGAAAACCAAAATCAGCGGCGTGCCGAGATGTTCGTGGGCCGACACAAAAACAGGGAAGGTTTAGAAGATCGTCAACAACGCTACTGGCAAGCTTAAGGGCAAAAAGAGCATTGCGGCTCGTGAACATCACTGCCTGCAATTTATCAACCGTCGGGCGTAACGAAAATGTTGGTATGATTGTTAACATGGGCTCAATAATGCATTCATAGCCGTAGCCTCCCAATTCTGAGGCAAGCTCCGATGCTGCATTAAGCGGGCGCGTGATGAGAACTGTTGGCATTTTTGCGCAGCCTATGCAGCAAAAAAATTAGCCGGCATTTTCTTTTTTAATTTGGCGCCAAGTTCCTTACCTACATTTTCGGCGTCTTTAATTGATCCCGCATGTTCTAGACGGATTACTGCCGTACCATCCGGTTTTGCTACTAGCCCATCAATTTTCAAAGTACCGTCAGTTTGTATTTCTGCCAGTGCGCCAATCGGCGTATGACAAGAGCCATCTAGCACGCGCAAAAGGGCGCGTTCTGCTTGAATGCAGGTTGCGACTTGTGGCATGTTAATCGCAGAAAGCATCGAGCGGATGGCCTCATTGTCGCGACGAATTTCAACTCCTAGCGCCCCCTGCGCAGCGGAAGGCAACATCACGTCAGTATCCAGGGTGGATGATATGCGATCAGTTACGCCTAACCGCATCATACCGGCGACAGCCAACAGGGTTGCATCAGCGTCACCGCTATTTAATTTACGGATACGTGTATCGATATTCCCACGCAAGGGTTTGACAACCAGGTCTGGACGACGAGCAAGAATTTGGGCCTGCCGCCTTAGACTTGATGTGCCAACGACCGCACCCGATGGCAACTCATCTAACGTCCGCACATGACGGCCGAGAAAGGCGTCACGAGGATCCAATCGATCAAGCACAGCCACGAATTCCAAATCGTCGGGTAGCAATGTGGGAACATCCTTCATCGAATGCACAGCCATATCGATAAAGTTTGCCTGTGGAGCTTCGTCAATTTCCTTGGTGAACAGTCCTTTGTCGCCGCCCATATCCATCAGGCTTCGTTCCTTGTGCTCAGGACGCCAATCGCCGGTCGTGCGAATAGGCACAATCTCAATTTCGCCATCCACGGCCCATGTTGGATGCGCTTGTAATATTTTATTTCGTACTTCTTCGGCTTGCAGAAGTGCCAAAGGACTGCCACGCGATCCGAGCCGTAAAATTTTTTTCATACGAATCTACTCAAAAGAGGGAGGAAGATTCCCGCTGTCAGTAAGTATTGCTCCAAACGGCGCTTTAACAGATTTTTTACCATAGAATCAATGATTTAGTTTCGCGGTTGCGAGATATATTCGGGGTAAGAAGCGCAGGAACAACAGCTTGAAGTTACACAAATATAAGCCCCCGTTTAGTCAGGAGCCACATTTATGAGTGCATTGCAACCGGGAATAATTGAAAGAATCGGGAACGGAATTTGGGCGT
>JABDFY010000027.1 GCA_013286365.1 Alphaproteobacteria bacterium | reverse complement strand
TCAGGCACACCGAGCGACTCGACAATTTTTTTCGCATTACCTGAGGTGCAACAAATATCTGATTCAGCTTTTACGGCTGCAGATGTATTGACATAAGTTACAACTGGGATACCGGGATAGCGCTGGCGCAACAATTTGACGTCTGCCGCTGTAATCGAAGCCGCCAGCGAGCATCCTGCTTCCTGATCTGGTATTAAAACTTTACGTGACGGATTTAACAGTTTAGCTGTCTCGGCCATGAAATGAACGCCCGCCAAAACAATCACATCGGCTTTGACCGTTACCGCCTGACGCGCCAAGGCCAACGAATCGCCAACAATGTCAGCAACGCCGTGAAATATCTCCGGTGTTTGGTAGTTATGCGCAAGAATGATTGCATTGCGTTCGCGCTTAAGGCGCCAGATTGCGGCAATGTCATCGGCAAAGAAAGCCCACTCCGCCTTTGGTATGACGTTTTTTACACGTTCATAAAGCGGCGCCGTGGTCCTTAAACTTTCGCTTATCGTACCGCCGTCCATATTATGCTCCTTTTGAGCATTAATGCCGGTAAAAAAACCAAGGACACTTTTAAGTGGCCTTGTCTCTCTCGCTCTTTATAGTCTCTATGAGTATAAAAAGCAAAAGTGAAAGAACATCTAATTGGATTAACGTTATATATCAATATCTTATGATGTACGCGACAATTTGGTTCCGGCCACCGCTCGCTCCATGAGAACTTTGCGACGAAAGGCAAACAATTTGGCCGGCCGGCCGGCGGTCACCGCCGCATAAGCGCCGGTTTCCTCAACCAATCCTTGCGCGTTTACCAAACGGCGGAAGTTTTGTTTATGTAAGCGCAGCCCAGCCAGGGCTTCAACGGTATTCTGTAATTGAAGCAACGTAAATGTGTCAGACATCAACTCGAATACAACTGGGCGATATTTTATCTTGGCGCGTAGCCTGGCAATTGCCGTTGCCAAAATGCGGCGATGGTCGTGTGCCATGGGCAATCCTAGAGCTGCGGTTTCTTTCTTTGGTTGGGCTTCAGCTACCAGGCCTGCCTCCCAAAGTAATTCGTAGCGCTGCAGGACAAGTTCTTCATTCCACAGCCGTTTATCTTTTGGAAAAGCAATTTCAACGCGCTGTGAACGTGTGCGACGAACAAGGGGATCAGCGGAAGCGTTTTTCCATTCGGACAATCCTGGGAAGATGATTTTACTCGTTATGCGCGGTACGTCGTCGCGATAATCTTCCCAAGGCAAATGGTGATACCATGGCGACCACACGGCATCGGCGGATAATACTGCCGCACGCAGCAGGGCTAAATAGCCGATCGAAACCATACGTGAATGACCCGTGGTGCGATCTTTATCGGCAAAAGTATAAAGTTGTTCGACATAGCCCAAACGTTGGCCACCTTTGGCTTCAGCCCAATCCCTTAAACCCTGCTCGAGTGTGCGGTGGCCTGTTTCAAATGGGCCTGAGGGTAAGGCCATGGCTGGATCGATCAGGATGCAGGGCTCATTATCCCTGACGGCAACGATGACCGCGTTTAATTCAATCTCAACCGGCGTCGGCCCTAATTTTCCTGGCACATTTTTCCCCTGGCCTCATTGCACCATAAGCAATGAGCTTACCTATATTTTATTTCTGCATTGGAGTCGACAACGCTTCGAGCGGCCAGCGTGGGCGCGAAGCTACATCCAAACCATCGGTTAACCCCAACCGCAGTCGCTCAACGCCTGCCCACGCCACCATCACGCCATTATCGGTGCAAAGCTCGACGGGTGGTGCTGTAAAGGGCAAATTATATTTTATGGCCAGTGCTGTGAGATGCGAACGGATACTCTTATTGGCTGCGACGCCACCTGCCACAACCAATGTTGTGACATTCTGATTATCCATTTGCAAAAACTGCAATGCATTTTGTGTACGATCTACTAATATATCAGCGATTGCCGCCTGCAGGCTGGCGGCGGCGTTGGCAACAAAGTCAGGCGAGAGCGATTGAGCCATGACCAGTTGCCGAACGGCGGTTTTAAGACCAGAAAATGAGAAGTCGCAACCTGGCCGTCCCAGCATAGGGCGCGGCAAATCAAAGGCATCCGCTCTACCCTTTTGAGCCGCATGTTCCAACTTAGGTCCTCCCGGATAACCCAAACCAAGTAGTTTGGCGCTTTTATCAAAGCATTCTCCCACGGCGTCGTCGATTGTGGTGCCAAGGCGGCGATAGGCGCCCACGCCAAGGACCAGCAATAACTGGCTATGACCACCCGAGACCAACAGCAGCAAATACGGGAATGCAATATCTTCCAAAAGACGTACCGTCAGGGCATGGGCTTCGAGATGATTAATGGCCATGAAAGGGATTTGTCGCACAGCGGCAATCGCTTTGCCGTACATGGCGCCTACCATGACGCCGCCGATGAGCCCAGGCCCCGTGGTTACAGCAATGCCATCAATATCATCAAGCGTGATTTTAGCTTCTGCCAAAGCACGACGAACTAAGTCATCAAGGTGATCTAGATGCGCACGTGCCGCAATTTCTGGCACGACACCGCCATAAGGCTCATGTTCTTTAAGTTGCATGGCAATACAATTTGCCAAAATCTGCCGCTCGGCGGAAACGATTCCCACCGCCGTCTCATCACAACTCGTTTCAAGGCCAAGAATAAGCATGCTTCAAATAGGCAATAAAATCGTCTAATGTCAGGCTAACATAATTTAATAATCCACCAACACCTAAGGCTACCGCATGAGTACTGCCTTTCTCATTTTGATGACCATCGCTATGTTTGCCGTGCTTGGCGTATTGATCACCGGCATTTTTAGCATGGCCAAGGGTGGTGCCTTTAACCAGAAATACGGCAACCGGCTAATGCGTGCGCGCGTTATATTGCAGGGCGTGGCACTGGCTCTATTTGTCCTGGCTTTTTTGCTCTATAAGAAATGAACTTCGCAATCCCCAAGAGTGAACCCGAGGGGGATTAATTGTTTTTTCATCGTCGGCCGGGCATAAAGAAATGCATAACACCCCTCTCACGCATCAAGTTTTGATCCCATGAAAATTCTCGTAACCGTAAAGCGTGTCGTAGATTTTAACGTCAAGATCCGCGTCAAGGCGGATAACAGCGGCATTGAACTCGCAAATATAAAAATGTCGATGAATCCTTTCGATGAAATCGCCGTCGAAGAAGCGGTGCGGTTAAAAGAAAAAAATATCGCCAAGGAAATTGTCGTTGTTACCCTTGGCGTCGCACAGTGCCAAGAAACTTTGCGCACGGCCTTGGCCATGGGTGCTGATCGCGCCATTCACGTACAAACCGATCTAGAACTACAACCCCTTGCCGTCGCCAAGGCCTTAAAGGCGATTATCGATAAAGAGAAGCCCGACCTCGTTATTATGGGCAAACAGGCCATTGACGACGATTGTAATCAAACGGGACAAATGCTTGCGGCACTTCTTGGTTGGCCACAAGGAACCTTCGCTTCCAAGGTCGAGCCAGAAACTGACAAGCTACAAATAACACGTGAAGTTGACGGTGGTCTAGAAACGATCGAACTTAAGTTGCCTGCAGTCGTAACGACCGATTTGCGGCTTAACGAGCCACGCTATGCTTCACTACCCAATATCATGAAGGCCAAGAAGAAGCCTATTGAAACTCTTACGCCAGAACAATTAGGCGTCAATCTCACACCAAGACTTAAAACGATTAAGGTCACCGAACCCCCCAAGCGCAAAGGCGGTATTAAGGTGTCCGATGTTGCGATGCTAGTCGACAAATTGCGCAATGAAGCCAAAGTAATTTAGCCGGAGCCAATAAATGCCCACACTTATTGTCGCCGAACATGATCATAAAAACCTCAAGCCTTCAACGCTGCATGTCGTAGCCGCAGCAAAAGCCGTGGGTCAACCAACAACGATCTTGGTCGCAGGGTTCAATTGTTCCGAGGCGGTAAAGGCCGCGACCTCTATTGTTGGTATTGAAAAAGTGCTCCACGCCGATGATGCCGCCTATGAACATTTTTTAGCCGAAAACATGGCTGCCCTGGTGGTAAAACTTGCCAAAGAATTCAGCCATGTGATGACCCCGGCTACCAGAATTGGCAAAAATTTCATGCCCCGCGTTGCGGCGTTGCTCGATGTGGCACAAATATCTGATGTCATCGCGATAGAAAGCGCCGATACATTCCAGCGCCCAATTTATGCAGGTAATGCCATTGCCACCGTTCAATCGAAAGACGCCATAAAGGTTATAACTGTACGCGCAACGGTATTTGACAAAGCACCTGCTACGGGCGGCAACGCGACGGTCACAAAAATTGATGGCACGGGTGACAGCGGCTTAACCAAATTCATAGGACAGGAACTATCTAAATCCGAACGGCCGGAACTTACTGCCGCCCGCATCATAGTATCGGGGGGCCGTGCTTTAGGTTCTGGCGAAAATTTTAAGCTACTTGAGGCGTTGGCGGACAAACTAAATGCTGCCATTGGCGCCTCACGCGCTGCTGTCGATGCTGGATATGTGCCCAACGACTATCAGGTGGGTCAAACCGGCAAGATCGTTGCCCCTGATCTTTACATCGCCATAGGTATTTCAGGTGCGATCCAGCATCTGGCGGGGATGAAAGACAGCAAGGTCATCGTTGCGATTAATAAGGATCCTGACGCACCCATCTTTCAGATTGCTGATTATGGCCTCGTCGGCGATCTATTCCAAATTGTGCCCGCTTTAACGGCCGCCCTATAATGACTAAAACCGGTCGCTGGGAAGAGCTGCTCCGCGCCACTGTGCTTCGAGCACATTATAATTAAGATTAAGCGGGAAGAATCCAGGAACCAGATAGAGCGTGTTGTCCCGCGAATTCAAAAATACTATAAAATTCGTTTTAAAAAGTTGAAGGCTTTGCGTTGGTGGTATCTTAGGTTCAAACGTAAGCTTCTGGGCTGTCCACAAAAGCCAAACATCGCGTATCTCGCCATGCTTGATATCCGTAACCACGTGGTGGCTTGCGAGTAGAAAAAAAAGGGCTCCTACGATAAGGGCGGCAGGGCGCCAAAACCAACCCTGAAAAACTGGCGATGCGACTGTATACATTATGACAAAGCTTAAGACGACCCAGCCCACAACTTGTCCAAAAATTGCGGGCGACAATATGAAGACGGGTCCGTCGCGACCCTGGGCCAAGAAAAAGGACTGGTTCGAAAGATAAATAACCCCGCCAGAGCCGAGAATAATCAGGCAAGCAGTAAGCAGTTTGAGTATACGGGATAACAAGTCGGATCTCCGTCGGCTAGGTAGAGGCGGTGTTCGACAAGGCAAGGCAGTATTTCAATATTGGTTAAACGTGACAAGCCTTTTCCTTTGACGAACGCCACGGCTGCCCGCCAGAATGAGCCTATGGCGGCTTTAGCTATCACTATTCTTGGTCTTGACCCGGGCCTTCGGCACACAGGCTGGGGCCTTATACGACAAGACGGTAATCACTTGTCCTATATTGCCGCTGGCTGTGTTAGTCCTCAAAGCGACCTCAGTATGGCTGAGCGGTTACGGGAGTTGGCTGAAAATATTGCTGATGTCGTCAGACAATACGTGCCTGACGAAGCAGCGATTGAGGAAACCTTCGTCAATCAAAACGCCCTTTCAGCCCTAAAACTTGGACAGGCACGAGGTGCCGCCATATTAACCCTGGCCCAGGCAGGGCTTACTGTGTCTGAATATGCCGCTAACCGAATCAAGCAATCTGTTACTGGCCATGGTCACGCCGATAAAGCTCAAATCCAAGCCATGATTGGCATGTTACTGCCGGGATCGGGTAAATTGGTGACCGACGCAGCCGATGCGCTTGCCGTCGCCATAACACACGCGCATCATAGAACCCACGCGGCTCTTGCCGTACGAATGGCTAAGGCAAAATAATGATTGGTAAATTGATAGGTACGCTCGATTCAATTTCTGGCCATCACGTCATCCTTGATGTCAACGGCGTCGGATACATTGTCGCTTGCTCGACACGAACACTGCGCCAGATGGGGCCTTTGAAGTCATCGGTTGCTCTTCTTATAGAAACGCATGTACGTGAAGATGCCATCAATCTTTACGGGTTTGTCGATACCGAGGAACAAGATTGGTTTCGCCTCCTTACAACGGTACAGGGCGTCGGCTCAAAGGTCGGCCTTGCTATTCTGAGCTCCCTTTCCCCCGAGCAGCTTGGACAAACCATAGCTGCACAGGATAAATCAACTCTGACCCAAGCCGACGGCGTCGGCCCTAAGCTAGCCCTTCGCATCGTGACCGAGCTGAAAGACAAAGTACCTGCATTCATGGCTCGCCCCATACCACTACATGGTACAAAAGAGGCTGCCCTTGCCGACATGAATAATGTGGTTAAAGATGCTTTGTCAGCACTTCTCAATCTTGGTTATCGCCGTGTTGAAGCCTTCGCAGCCGTCAATGCAGCAAATCATCGCTTGGGAGCTAAGGCTAAATTGGATGAGCTTATTCGACTTAGTCTCTCCGAGTTGAGCCGCAAAGAGCGCGCCGCATGAAACAAGCTGCACATAAATCGCCGCCATCTGACCGTCTCGTCGAACGCACAGCCTTACCTCAGGAAACCAGCGATGTTGCCTTGCGTCCGCAGCAGTTGTCGGATTTTATCGGCCAGACAACTGTGCGGGCGAATTTAGATGTATTCATTCAAGCGACGCGTCAGCGTCAACAGGCCTTAGACCATGTGTTATTATTCGGCCCACCTGGACTTGGCAAAACCACTCTCGCACAAATTATTGCGCGTGAGCTAAATGTCGGATTTCGTGCAACATCAGGCCCCGTCATCGCACGCGCAGGCGATCTCGCTGCCTTACTGACGAACTTACAGCCACATGATGTTTTGTTTATCGATGAAATTCATCGACTGGCGCCAGCAGTTGAAGAAATTCTCTATCCGGCAATGGAAGATTTTCAGCTTGATCTGATTATTGGTGAAGGTCCGGCCGCACGCTCTGTGCGCCTCGATCTACCTCCCTTTACGCTCATTGGTGCAACGACACGTAGCGGACTTATTACGCGGCCATTACGCGAAAGATTTGGCATTCCTTTGCGCTTACAATTTTACTCGCCAGAAGAATTGCAAAAAATTCTTACGCGTGCCGCAGCCAAACTCGATATGGCTCTTACATCCGATGGCGCGGCTGAAATCGCTAGGCGTGCACGTGGAACGCCGCGCATAGCTGGCCGCTTGCTCCGCCGGGTTCGAGATTTTGCGTCCGTGGCGGGTCACAATCAAATCAACGCCCAAGCCGCCGATGATGCCCTCATGAAGCTTGAAGTGGATCGGCTTGGCTTCGATGCCATGGATCGCCGTTATCTTGCCATGATTGCTGATAATTATGGTGGCGGGCCGGTAGGCGTCGAAACTCTTGCCGTGGCCCTTGCTGAACAACGCGACGTACTCGAGGAAGTCATTGAACCCTATCTTATCCAACAAGGGCTGCTGCAACGCACCGCGCGCGGACGCATACTGGCTGATGCCGGCTACCGCCATCTTGGCCTCACAACTCCCGCCGGCAGACAGATGGATTGGCTTACACCGGCAACAACAATGGACTTTGACGAAAATGAAACAGAAGCGAGCCAAGCTAAGGCAAAAATCCCTTAAATCTCAGTTGGTTACACAGGTGCGGGTGTATTACGAAGATACCGACGCCGGTGGCATCGTTTATCATGCCAGCTATCTAAAATTCGCCGAGCGCGCGCGTACTGAATGTGTTCGTGGAATAGGCCTTAACCATCAGAAGCTCCTGGCCGATTACAACCTGCTTTTCGCTGTGAAGCACCTTAGTATTGACTACCTGGCCCCCGCTCATCTTGATGATTTACTTGAAATTCACACAGAAATTTGCGGTCATGGCGCTGCAACACTGGACATGCGGCAGATCATCCGTCATGAAGAGAAAGTATTAGCGGCATTAAGCGTTAAACTTGTCGCGATTACACCAGACGGTAAGGTTTTACGGCTGCCCGTGAAATTGCGCCAAATTATGCAGCCCTGGCTGCCAAAGGCTACGGTTTCGCACAGCGCCGTAACCTAAGGAAAACAAAATTTTATGGAGTAGTTTTACATGGATCCGCAAACAATCGACCAAGTTCAGCTGGCTGGTTCAATGGCAGCTAACAATCTATCTGTGATGGGATTATTCGATCATGCTGATTGGATCGGCAAGATCGTTATCACTGGCCTTTTTCTAATCTCAATCCTTACTTGGGCTATCATATTCGACAAGGCCATGAAACTTCATCGTTTAAAAACTCGGGCTAGTTTTTTTGAAGAACGTTTTTGGTCAAGCGGATCTTTAGATGTGCTTTACGATAAAATTAAACGCCCGACCGATCCTATGCAGGCTGTATTCGTTGCCGGCATGAAGGAGTGGCGCGGCGCCAGCGACAAGGGCATCCTTGCCAACCCCACAACTCGCTCAGGCATCCAAGCCCGCGTCGACCGCATCCTCCAAGTGACAATTGGACGAGAGATGGCCCAAGTTGAAACTTGGATGACATTTCTTGCTTCGGTTGGTTCGGTAGCACCATTTATCGGTTTGTTCGGCACTGTTTGGGGCATCATGCATAGCTTTATTGGTATTGCTCAAGCCCAGAATACGAGCCTTGCCGTTGTAGCTCCGGGCATTGCAGAGGCCTTGTTGGCTACGGCTATTGGACTTGTCGCTGCTATTCCGGCGACTGCCGCCTATAATAAGTTTGCGACAGAAATTGGTCGCTACGGCGCTCGCTTGGATAACTTCGCCAATGATTTTGTTGCAACATTGTCGCGCAATCTCGAAACGCGCTCAGGTGAACGCGAAGAAACAACGGGAGTAGCCGGATGGGCGCGCAGATAAACCTACCGAGCGCCGGCCGCAATCGTCGCAAATCTTATCGGCCAGTTTCTGACATTAACGTTACGCCTTTTGTCGACGTAATGCTGGTGCTGTTGGTGGTGTTCATGGTGACGGCCCCTTTACTGACAGTTGCCGTGCCCGTTGATCTGCCAAAGACAGAGGCGCGTTCTATCAACCAGGATAAAGAGCCTTTGGTCGTTAGTATTGATGCCGCCGGCAAAGTCTATTTACAGGAAAACGCCACTAATCTTGAAGATCTCGTGCCAAAATTAAAAGCCATTACAGGTTCCAATCCTGATGCCCGTATTTTCGTTCGCGGCGATAAGGCAATAACTTATGGACGTATCATGGAAGTTATGGGCACCGTGAGCGCAGCAGGTTTCAACAAGGTTGCCTTGGTGGCAGAATTACCGCACCCCGATACTTCTGCGACGAAGCTCCATCTACACAGGCCATGACGACGAATAATAATGATCATATGCGCCAAAGCTTGGTTGTTTCGACGACCTTGCACATAGCTCTATTGTTATTTCTTTATTTTGGTTTGCCCTCCTTTTATAAGCCACTGCCAATTATTTCACCGCAAGTTCCTTTTCAAATTGTCGAGATAGCTGACCTAACCAGCACGCGCCTTCAAGAGCCAGAACAACAGACAAAACCGCCAGCGCCTGAACCAAAGCCAGCTGAGAAAGCGCAAGCCCAACCACAACCACAGCCGCAACCACAACCGCCCGCACCCCAAGTAAAACAACCCGAACCTCTGCCCAAACCCCAGGACAACGCCGAAGCCCTCAAAGTCAAGCCGTTGGAGAAACCAAAACCACCAATAGCAGCCCAACCGCACCAAGACATGTTGGCCAGCGTCTTGAAAAATGTTGCCAAACTGAAGCCATCCGAGGCTCAAACACCTGACAAAAAGGCGGAGCCGCAGCAGCAGGCTGAAGTGGCAAAAAGCAACGCAGTGAATGTCTCCGAGAATTTATCGATCAGCGAACAAGACGCTCTGCGCCGCCAAATCGAGCAATGCTGGAACCCCCCTGTGGGTGCACGAGACGCACAAAATCTGATCGTGGAGATACATATCGACGTAAATCCCGACCGTACCGTTCAACATGCCGAAGTTGTTGACCAAAGCCGTATGAACGACCCATATTTTAGGGCCGCCGCCGAATCGGCTTTACGTGCCGTTTATAACCCACACTGCAGTCCACTCTTGCTGCCTGCCGATAAATACGAACAATGGAAAGTCATCGAGTTCAACTTTGATCCGAGGGATATGTTATGAGCAGAAAACTAACAGTAGAAATCGAACGTCACGAAAGATCGGTTTTCTGGCTGATTTTTTCTTTCGCCATTTATTTTTTGGCTGCAACTCTATGGTGCCCAACTTCAGCTTATGCGGATGTGCGCATTGATATTACGCGTGGCGTCGTCGAGCCCATTCCCATTGCTATTCCGGCTTTCTATGGAGCCGGCGGCAATGAGGCGCAATTCGGTCGCGATATAGCCGAAGTCGTTAGTAATGACCTTGTTCGGTCTGGCTTATTCTCAGCGGTGGATCCACAATCTTTTGTTCAAGACGCAGACTCACTTCTTGTCGCACCACATTTTGCAGATTGGCGAGTATTAAACACACAAGCTCTGGTCGTAGGTAAAGTCGAGGCCCAGCAAGACGGGCGTCTTAAAGTTGAGTTCAGACTTTGGGATGTTTTTGCCGAACAGCAAATGACCGGTCTCGCCTATTTCACTGTGCCAAGCAATTGGCGTCGCGTAGCGCATATTGTTGCGGATGCCATTTATAAGCGTATTACTGGCGAAGACGGCTACTTCGATACGCGCATTGTTTATGTTGCGGAAACGGGCCCCGGCAATAATCGCATCAAACGTCTGGCCATCATGGACCAAGACGGGGACAACAACCGCATTCTTAGCGATGGCAGTGCTCTCGTGCTTACACCACGTTTTTCGCCGACACTGCAAGAGATCACCTATATGGCCTATTACAACAACCGTCCACGGGTGTATTTGTTCAACATCGATACCGGGCAACAAGAAGTTCTGGGCGATTTTTCGAATATGACTTTCGCACCGCGCTTTTCACCTGACGGTAATCGCGTGATATTTAGCCTGTCAGAAAGTGGCAATTCCAACATATACACGATGGATTTGCGCACACGGCATGTTCAACAAATAACCAATCATCCATCCATCAACACAGCCCCTTGTTTTTCGCCGGATGCTCAACACATAACGTTTGAATCCGACCGTGGTGGCTCGCAACAAATTTATACGATGCGTGCAAACGGAAGCGATGTGCAGCGTATCAGCTTTGGTGAAGGCCATTATGGCACGCCGGTATGGTCACCGCGTGGCGACCTCATTGCTTTTACCAAACTGCATGATGGGCACTTTTATATTGGCGTCATGCGTCCCGATGGTTCTGATGAACGTGAGCTAACAGAAGCTTTCCATGCCGAGGGTCCTACCTGGGCACCCAACGGTCGCGTCCTCATGTTTTTTAAGGATTTGCCCGAAGGCCCCGGCGGTCGAGGAAACCGAGCACGCCTCTATAGTATCGATCTTACAGGCTATAACGAGCGCGAAGTTTCTACACCCACGGATGCATCCGATCCAGCTTGGTCGCCACTCTTGCCATAAAGAGGGCGTTCATCGGCCGGTTCAAGTTGGCGAGGCGTAAGAACATCTGAATTACGGCCATTTTGCTTCTGGAGGCAATGACATCAGAATTGCTTCGACATTGCCGCCTGTCTTAAGCCCAAAAACCGTACCCCGATCATAGAGAAGGTTAAATTCAGCATAGCGTCCACGTCGTATCAGTTGATGTTCGCGTTGTTGGGCCGTCCAATCTTGGTTCATGCGGCTGCGAACGATTTTGGGATATACCTCAAGAAATACGCGTCCAATATCTTGTGTGAAGGCGAAATCGTTTGTCCATACGCCCGTATCGAGATAGTCAAAAAAGATACCGCCCGTGCCGCGAGCTTCATTGCGGTGCTTGAGATAAAAATATTCGTCACACCATTTCTTAAATTTCTCGTAATAATCAGGGGCATGTTTGTCGCACGCTTGCCTAAGGGCAGAGTGAAACTCGGCCGTAGCGGCAGCCGTGTCGGACGTGTCAAAAAACATTGGCGTTAAATCAGTCCCACCACCAAACCAGCCGTGCGAAGTTACGATATGCCGTGTATTCATATGCACCGCTGGCACCAAGGGCGAGCGCATATGAGCAACCAGACTAATGCCGGAAGCCCAGAATTTTCCGTCAACCTCTGATCCGGGTATTTGTTTACGAAATTCTTCGGAAAATACGCCAAAAACAGTTGAGATGTTGACGCCAACTTTTTCAAATACCCGTCCCCGCATTATCGACATTTCGCCACCACCAGTATCTTGGTTGTTTTCCAACGGGCGTTGCCATTTTTTCTTTTCAAAACGTCCCGGTGGAAGGTGAGCATATTCTGTGGTCTCTAGATCATCTTCTAGTTTCTCGAACGCCGTACAGATTTGATCGCGCAAGTCGCTGAACCATTTTATGGTCTGAGTTTTTTGCTCTTGTGTTGGAATTGTTTTTGTCACGCTGAAAATCCTTTTGTCTGTCTTAAGGCTTCACCTAAAACGATTGCTGCCGCGATCCCTACATTGAGTGAACGCATCCCAGGCAACATCGGAACAGTTAAACGCGCGTCGGCAGTTCGATGAACTTCATCGGGAACACCGGCACTTTCGCGTCCAACCAGGAGAATATCATCACGGTGAAATTTATACTGGTAATAAGGCATGCTAGCTTTTGTAGTTAATAAAATGAGGCGACGAGGTTTTACCTGTTTGGTAAAATCAGCCCACTTACTGTGGCGCTGATAGGCTAAATGCCCAATATAGTCCATTACTGAGCGCTTTAATTTGCGATCATCGAGCACAAAACCGCACGGCTCGATGATGTCCAGCCCCACACCAAGGCATGCACAGAGCCGCATCATGCTACCAGTGTTTGAGGGCATATCGGGCTCAAAGAGAGCAAGACGCAGGAAACCATTCATTTTACGTGCTTTCCAGAGCAATAAATCGCCAGGATTTTTAACCACCTGTTAACCGACTTGGCTTCAAATAATAGTTAGGCAGATATTTTAATAAAGCAGCAAATGTTGCTGGATATAATTTGGTTATAAACCCGCGTTATTGCCATTATACTGGATATCTGTGAACTTATTGTACCTTGCAGGGTAGCGAGCGCATGGCCACATTTCTTAGTCAAGCTGACGTAGCACGTTTGATGGATCAACCATCGCCGCACGTGCGCGCTGTCATCGCTAATAAGCTGGCGCAGGAAATCGATCAACCTAAATTGACTGAGGGTGAAATTCAGATAGCGCATGACATTATTCGCGCTATGTCTAAAGACGTCGAAGTTGTTGTGCGACGTTCATTGGCTCAAAGTTTGCGTCACTCAAAACGTCTGCCTCACGATGTTGCCGTGCGCCTAGCCCAGGATGTTGAAGTTGTGGCTCTGCCAATTCTGA
Source organism: Alphaproteobacteria bacterium (assembly GCA_013286365.1). Taxonomy (GTDB): domain Bacteria; phylum Pseudomonadota; class Alphaproteobacteria; order UBA9219; family UBA9219; genus JABDFY01. The sequence goes on along the minus strand of JABDFY010000027.1, from coordinate 13,152 downwards.
CAGACTCGTTAGTTTTAACTGATGAAGATCTAATAGAGGTTTTACAACAGAGCACCAATTCCGCAATGAAACAGAAGGCTATTGCCTGCCGTCCGGACGTTTCTGAAAAACTCTCTGATGCCGTCATAACCTTATCAGGTGAAATTGCCGTAACCGCCTTAATGAATAATAAAACGGCTAAGATAAACGATAAGAGCTATATCAAAGCAGTCGAACGATTTGCAGCCAGTGATCTCGTCAAAGAGAGCATCGTGAAACGTGATCGTCTGCCCATTACAGTAACCGAACGGTTGGTGACAATAGTCTCCGACAAGCTAAGAGAGCATCTCGCTACCCATCACGAATTACCCAAGCAACTTGCCACCGAAATTATGGCTCAGAGCCGCGAGCGGGTCGTCATCCAACTCAGCCATGACACGTCTCCGGAAGATACCGAAAAACTCGTCGATCAAATGAAGGTGAGCAAACGCTTAACGCCCAATCTAATCATTCGCGCGCTATGCCAAGGCAATCTGGTTTTTTTCGAATATGCTGTCGCCGCCCGGGCCAATATCTCGATTGTAAATGCCCGTACACTGATACATGACGGTGGTACGAATGGATTAAAATCACTTTGCGATAAGGCAGAGATTCCACCGCAGTTTTTTCAGATCATTCGAATAGCCCTTGATATCATGCACCAACTTAAACTGAAGGGCGAAGATCAAGACGTGAAACGTTATCGCGCTACCTTGATTGAACGTGTTATGGCTCAGGCCGAAGCCCTTGGCCACACGGATCTGAGCTATCTGTCCGATCTAATCAAGTAAACACCCCCATAATCCGGAACCGTTTCCCCAACCTTCAAACGATACAAAATAAGGCCGAAACGCTCAAATGAGCCTCTCGCTGCATGCGGGCTTGGCCTTAGCAAAAGCTTGGGGTAGATTGCCGGCCAGTCACAAGACTCAGTTACTGATCAGACATATTCCAAGGAGTTGTCCATGGCGCATCCGCCATCTTCTACCAGCGACCAAACTTGCGGTCATTGCCAACAGGGTGATGAAGAAAATGATTCGTCGCGTCGCGATTTTCTCACCCTGGCCGCTGGGGCAATGGCGGGCGTAGGTACTATTGTTACGGCTTATCCACTCATTCAATCAATGAATCCCGCCGCGGATGTACTTGCAATGGCAACAACGGAAGTCGATCTATCTGCCGTCAAAGAAGGACAATCGCTTACTGTCGTCTGGCGTGGCAAGCCCGTCTTCATTCGCAATCGCACACAAGCGGAGATTGACGAAGCGCGCGCTGTTCCAATGAACGATCTCAAAGATCCTCAGACCGATCAAGCACGTGTCGCCAATTCCAAATTTGGCGGCAAAGATCTGCCGGAGTGGCTGGTCATGGTGGGCGTTTGCACACATCTTGGTTGTGTGCCGCTGGGACAAAAGCCAACTGATCCGCACGGCGAATTTGATGGCTGGTTTTGCCCATGTCATGGATCACAATACGACAGTTCCGGCCGCATCCGCAAAGGTCCCGCGCCAAAGAATCTCGAAATTCCACCCTATCAATTCACCGATGCCACTCATATCAAGATTGGCTAATTCTTTTTATTACTCTCAGATAGCAGGTTACTAAAATGGCTCAGGGCGAACGTGTCAATTTCAAGAATCCGGTAATTTGTTGGATCGATGAACGGCTTCCACTTTTCAGCATGATGCATAAAGAATATGCGGCCTTTCCGACGCCGAAGAACTTCAACTATCTCTGGAATTTTGGCGCCCTGTCTTTATTTATGCTGGTCACGATGATCGTCACCGGTGTTTTCTTAGCGATGTACTATACGCCATCAACCGACCATGCCTTCAACTCGGTTGAGCGCATTATGCGCGATGTTAACTGGGGCTGGCTAATCCGCTACATCCACATGAATGGCGCCTCGATGTTTTTCATCGTTGTTTATGTGCATATATTTCGCGGCATGTATTATGGTTCCTATAAATATCCGCGCGAGTTGCTGTGGATACTGGGAGTAATAATACTTCTTCTTATGATGGCGACCGCTTTCATGGGCTATGTGCTGCCATGGGGCCAAATGAGTTTTTGGGGCGCTACAGTTATCACCAATCTATTTTCCGCCATACCTTTGGTCGGCAATAAGATTGTGACTTGGTTATGGGGCGGGTTTTCGGTTGATAATCCAACGCTCAATCGTTTTTACGCGCTGCATTACTTGCTGCCTTTTGTAATTTTTGGCGTCAGTTTTTTGCATGTGGCCGCCCTCCATATCTCAGGCTCCAATAACCCGTTGGGCATCGATGTAAAAAGCCCAAAAGACACAGTGCCTTTTCACCCTTACTATACGGCAAAGGATTGCTTTGGCCTGACTATATTTTTGATCTTCTTCGCCGTGATTATATTCTTCTTGCCCAATTATTTGGGTGATCCTGATAACTATATTCCCGCTAATCCAATGGTCACGCCAACACATATCGTGCCGGAATGGTATTTTTTACCCTTCTATGCAATTTTACGTTCCTTCACGATCGACATCCACATCCCCTTTACCCACGTTGTTCTTATTTCCTCGAAATTGGGTGGTGTAATTCTGATGTTTGGTGCCGTGCTTTTGATGTTTTTCTTACCATGGCTCGACCGTTCACCCGTACGATCGGCCGTTTTCCGCCCGCTCTATCGCAAGTTTTTTTGGATATTCGTTGCGACCTCAATCACACTGGGTTGGGTCGGCTCTAGGCCCCCAGAAGGGCTCCCCGTCATCATTGGCCAAATCGCAACGGCATATTATTTTGTTCACTTCCTCATTATCTTGCCGATGTTGCCAAAATACGAAAAGACGCTACCCCTACCGAACAGTATTTCCGAAGCCGTATTGAAAGGCAGATAAGATGAAAATTTCTCGTCCCCTGTTCTGTCTGCTTTTCTTGATCATAGGTTTTTCTACGCTTCCGGCCCATGCTGATGAAAACGCCCTGGCGCCAAAAACACCGGTTGCTGGCTGGCCAGAAGACGGAGCATTGGGAACCTATGATCGTGCTTCTTTGCAACGTGGTTTTCAGGTTTATAAGCAAGTCTGTTCAGCTTGCCATAGTTTGAAATTACTGGCCTATAGGGACCTGACAGAACTCGGTTTTAGTGACGCCGAAGTCAAAGCCATTGCCGCACAAGTGCAAGTTACCGATGGCCCCAACGATCAAGGTGAAATGTTTCAACGCCCCGGTCGTCCCTCAGATAATTTTATAATGCCTTTTCCGAATGACCAAGCCGCGCGCGCAGCTAACGGCGGAGCGTTGCCTCCTGACTTATCGCTCATCATAAAGGCACGCAAAGGTCATGAAGATTATGTCTATTCAATTTTGACTGGTTTTGGCCAAACACCGCCGGCCGATGAAAAGATCGCCTCGGGCATGAATTATAACCCCTACTTTGCTGGTCATCAGATCGCCATGCCGCCACCTTTAACTGACGGCGCTGTGACTTATGCCGACGGCACTCAGGCTTCAGTTGAGCAGGAAGCGCGCGACGTCGTGCAGTTCCTTTCTTGGGCTTCGGAACCTAGCCTCGAAGTTCGGCATCAAACTGGCATAAAAGTTCTTCTCTTTTTAGCTGTATTTGCCGGCATTATGTATGGCGTAAAGCGTAAAGTCTGGGAAAAACTTTACTAGCTAATCTTAGGACATCTATTGAAGTCTTTGTGATCGCTTATTTGTTTTTCTTTAACAACCCAGAGACGAAGCCGTCCACAAAGCCTGCCCCAGAGGCACAGATTTACGCCGAGTTGCGCGCTATGGCCGCGTGAAATTAGCGAAAATTTTATCTTTCATATCTATTCATCCCTAGGTTCTTTGTTGGTTAAGGCCGGGTTGATGTCAGTAATGGTTCTGTAACTTTCCTTGTCTATTCTTGGTAGCTATGTTGCCAAACCCTGAAGATGTTTTGAACTTCTGGTTCTACGAGGTTGGCCGCGAACGATGGTTCGTGGCTGATCCGAAGCTTGACGTGCGCATTAAAGAGAAATTTCTGCCGCTTCATGAAATTGCCGCAGGCGGTGAACTTAAATCCTGGGAAGACACACCTGAAGGCGTGCTGGCACTTTTGTTGCTGCTTGATCAGTTTCCTCGCAACATGTTTCGTGGCACGGCACGCACTTACGCCACCGATGAGCTGGCCCTTGATCTTGCGCGCAGTGCCATCATCAAGCATTTTGACGACCGCATCGACCGGCAGTTTAAATTGTTTTTTTATTTGCCGTTTGAACACTCCGAAAGTGTTGGCGACCAACGCTTGGCTCTTTTTTATATTCGCGAGCGCACTAAAGAGGAAGATTGGTTGACTTACGCCGAAAATCACCTCTACGTCATCCAACGTTTTGGGCGCTTCCCCCATCGCAACCCCATTTTAGGCCGCGAACACACGAAAGAAGAGATGGAATATCTTAATCAAGGCTCAGCCTTGATGCTGGCCTGATCAAGATCAGCCAAAAAGCGAGCTATTGAGAATGGTCGCGATATCTTTAGCCATTAACTGGCCAATTTTCTGACGTAGTTTCGGCTGTCGCAAAATTTGTTCGTCGGCTGGATTAGAAAGAAAACCGGTTTCAATAAGCATTGAGGGTACGTCTGGCGCGCGCAGCACAACAAAATTTGCAGCGCGCATGGGCCGGTCTAATAATCTCCAGTTCTTACCTACTGATTGTATGAAATCAACCTTAGCATGCTGGGCTGTATTGCGGGTACGTCGTGCTGTGAGATCAAATAATATAGCTTGAACTTCGTGATCCGCCGGTGGCAAATCGACGCCCCCCATAAGATCGGCTCTATTTTCTTGTTTAGCCAGCGCCCCAGCAAAATCATCGGAGGCCTTTTCCGAGAGCGTATAAACAGATAAGCCGCGCGCCGATTGATTAGGCGCACTGTCAGCATGAACTGATATAAACATATCAGCGTGAGCATCACGCCCAATTTTTACGCGTTCTTCCAACGGTAAGAATACATCATCATCGCGGGTTAATTTCGCCGTCACTTCTGGCTGACCTGATAAGGCCTCTGCCATGTGCCGGGCAATATCAAGGGTTACGTCTTTTTCATGCGTGCCGCTAATGCCAATAGCCCCTGGATCTCGGCCACCGTGACCGGGATCAATCATTAAAAGACGCGGGGGGCGCGGCTTGTGTGACGGAACAGGTGCACTAACAAGGCGGCTATTTGCTGCTAAGAGAGAGCTGGGCAAAGACAAGCTAACGGTTACAAAAGGTAAAACAAGCCCCAGACGCAGAAAGCAGCGCCGGGTGAGCGGTTCAGAAGAGGCGGGGGGCGCTTTCATGCTAGTCTTGTGTGATTTACCACTTTCTACAATTATAGATCTACGCCTTCGTGTCTTGTACTGTTTCTATTTTACGCCTTTTTATAGGCGGCGTGAATCCACAAATTTTCCTGACAATTCATCGTATTACAGGTTTAGAAATTGTGCGAGCTTAAAAGCAGGTACAACCGCGCAAGCAGCAGGGCCACCGACCGACATACAGCCGCATTTTCCCGCTCAGGCCATTGTTATAATGGACAGCGCATCCGGTCCGTGTGATTGCCGCAAGAAAATGATATCATGAAAAAGGACGCTATCGACAAAGCGCACGACCGACTCTAGAACCATCCATAGTACTTGCTCACCGGGTTTATCCTTCATGCATCTTGCTTTCATCGATATCGCCCGCGATTATACGGCTGATAGACCCGATAAAAATGAGCCCTTGGGTGGCACTAACTCAGCAGTTTGTTTTCTTGCCCGCGAACTCGTTAAGACCGGTATTAGTTGTACTCTTTTCAATAAAATTGTCGAACCAGCAGAAGCTTATGGGATCGAAAGCCTACCGCTGGAGGCTCTCATGGAATATCGCGCCAACCCCAAATACTCCGCATTCATATTTTGTGGGCGATGGGTCGAGTGGCTTGTAAAACTTGTACGCGAAGCTACCCATCGGCCTGTGCTTGCTTGGATGCATGAAAGCGCCCTCGATACGCCAATGACGCCTGCGCTTGCTGCTTTTGATGGCATCGTTTTTGTGAGTGAATGGCAATCAAAAATTAATCAGTCCTTTGTTCACGCTGATTGGCATCAAACAGTAATTCGTAATGCTATGAACCCGCAATTTGCGGCTTTGTTCGAAAAAGAAGAACAGACCCTTTCAGCTAAAACGAAACCGCCCATACTTCTTTATGCTGGCGCCACACCCCGCGGCGCCTTTCATTTGCCGCCGCTACTCAACGTATTGCGACAGTTGCGAAAAGATTTTTCCATGGAAATTTACTGTGATTGTGCGCCTTCAAGCGATCCGATGGCAAATGCCTCTTACATTGACTTGCTACGAAGCTTACCCAACATAAGTCATGTAGGCATGGTGGGACAAAGCGAGCTAGCCCAAAAAATGAGGCGTGCATCGCTTTTTGTCTCACCAAATCCTTGGCCGGAAACGTCTTGCATTGCATTGATTGAGGCCATGGCGGCAGGACTATCGGTCATTACGACGAACCGAGCGGCTCTACCCGAAACAGCTTCGGGTTTTGCCCAACACATTGCTATCGACGACCCCGACAACGCCACACGCTTTGATCAGGCCATACCTTATGGAGAATTCGCTGAGACCATTAGCCAAACAATGGATAACTTGTCGAATAAGGCAGATGAATTCGAACATAAACTTCGCCAACAGATAAACTATTTTAATGCTCATTATCAATGGTCACAACGCAGTCAACTTTGGATCGACTACATACGGTCATTTGGATGAATGCCAAAAAATTAATTTGGGTAGCAAAGCGTTCAACAATCATTTAAGCAGGACATATGGCAACGCTGGTCATTATCGAGCATAAAAATGGCAAACAATATTAATAAATGTGCTCCACCTCTTATGGCGCTTGTCTCACGCTTACTTTTTGCCCTTGCCTTATATCTGCCAACTGTCGATGCCTTGTTGCAGGCCTCTGTAAATACACGCTTGTGGCAAGTCGCCATTTGGGGTGCCTTAATTTCTCTCGCACCGGCCCTTTTACCGCGCAAGTTGTTTCTAGCGAGTTTGGCCTTGGTCTGGATTATTTCACCCCTTGTCATGGGATTGCTCGGCTATATCGCCTTGGACGGCATACCTCCATCAATTGAGAATGTCAGCCAAACAATTCATGAAGCGGATATTTCAGAATCGATTTCGGCCTTTCAACTTGCTCTGCATGCCAGGGGGTTTGGCTGGTGGGTCGCGATCTATTTTGCGCTGTTATTGACAGCTTCAATTTTGGCTGGTGTTTATCGCTCATCTGAAGACAAAATTAAAAAACTTAGAAATGGTGTTTTATGCGCATGTATCATGTCATTGGCCGTGGGTAGCTTGGGTAATGAATTTCTAAAACAGAGCTTGCCGCCATGGGTATTAAACCATTCTGAAATTCGTATGACATTAGCGGGCAACCTCTATTTAATTGTGCTTTTCGAGATCCTGGACAATACACTTGGCGATGCAATGTATGTTACGCCGATAAAAGATTCGAAAAATCTCGGTGGAAGACACACCCAAGCGCATGAAAAAACCCATATCACTGCACCGACCTTGTCCGTCCTCGTTATCGGCGAAAGTATGCGCGCCAACGCTTTGGGGCCAGGCACAGCTAATCGTGGAATTTGGTCAAAGGAACTCAATGAGCGCGTTAAGGCAGGATTAGCTGCTTGGCTGCCGCCAACATGTGCCGCCCACGATTCGACTTCTATGTCCGTGCCTGCGCTCATCACCGGGACACCACCGAACAGATTGACAGACGGTGCTGCATGGACGAATTCAGAGGCTCAAACAGCACCCACAGGTCTTTCGCGATTAAAATCTGCAGGCTACGATATCGGTTGGGTAGCCTCAGGTGCACAAGGCGTATACGCAGGGCCAGAAATCACCGGCGGAAATGCATTTTTGTGGTACTCACCCATGGATTATTATCTGTCTGGCGAGACGAGTTCTTTTGATGAAGAGCTCTTGCCTATGGCCTCTGGCTTCTTAAATCCAATGACGGTGCAAGGCTATCAAGGAAAACCAAAAGCCTTGGTTATCCATATTTTCGGCAGTCACTTTAGATATGAAGATAGGTATCCAAAATCGCTGTTTGATCCAGAGCCTGACAATCTTTCCAGGGAAGAGTTGCAAACTTTGCACTATAACCGCGCTAATGAATATGGAGCCAAAATACTTACCGGCGTCGCACAAATGCTCGACAGGGTTAAAGCCCCGGCTTATGCGGTTTATATTTCAGATCATGGCGAGAACCTGATAAGCGATCATAACGGCCTCCTGGGACATGTTGGGGCTCGAACTTCACTGGCGGCAGATTTAGTTCCAGTTCTCGTTATGTGGAATGAGGCTGCCCGGGCCTCCGGTCGACCGCAGCGCGTTTTAGCCGAGGTCACCAAAGCTTCGCGCTTGGCGCAAACCGATGTCTATCATGTATGGATGTCTCTATCCGGATTGGAAGCTACGGCTACTGTTCATCCGACAAAGACACCACTCGTATTTGGTGCTCTGCACGTCGGCGATAAATTCACGGCCATTCCCTGCTCAACGCTTCAACCATAAACAAATCAAAATAGTGAGAGATAGCCGCCAAACGTTAAGTTGATTGAAACAACCGTTGGCCGATGAATTCGCCTTCTTGTGTGCCGCCAGGGCAAGCAAACAATCCACCGCCTACGTGGGTCACGAATTGGTTCATCATATCGAACTTCGACATTTTATCAAAAATCTTGATAAAGCCCGTTCGTGGATCGCGCTGATAGCACATGAAGAGCAGACCGGCATCATACTCCATGCCTTGCCGCCAGGGTGGCCAGCGTTCTGCAGTAAAATTTACTCCATCATTATAGGAATAAGGCCGACGCAATATTTGGGCGCCGTCATTGTTTTCGGCAGCAGCTAGTCTGAGATGGGAGTTTTCAGGTACAATGTAATTGCCGTCTTTATCAACCGCCGCAAGATCGGCTTTATCGAATTCGTTCACTTTGCCCAGTGGTGCTCCAGAAATTTTTTGCCTTCCTACTGTCTGCTCTTGAAAGGCGAGCTTCATTCTATCCCAATGTTCAAGTGCAATACGAATTCGGCGAGCAACCATATAGCTACCACCTCGCATCCAATCAGGTCCTTCATTGCCAACCCAGATTATTTTATCCATCTCTTCTTGATCTTTGATCGAAGGATTACCCGTTCCATCCTTAAATCCCATCAAATTACGCGGCGTCCCGCCACCGGGGGGACTTGAAGCAAAGCCGGCTTGAGTCCAACGAATTTGAGCGATGTAATCTGCTAGTCTGACCAACTGGCGAATGGCATGGAAAGCCACCTGCGGATCATCTGCGCAGGCCTGGACTGATAAATCTCCACCGGTATGCGTCTCAACAAGCTGGTCGCCATTGAATTTGGGTAAATCGACGAAAGCCTCAGGGCGTTCGGCTGCTAACCCAAACCGATCCTTGCCATCACTGATATAGAGCCCCGCGCCGAAACCAAAAGTTATTGTCAAGCGCGAGGGCGACAATCCAAGCGCATCGTCAGAGTCTACCGATGCATCGCTAGAAGTATTATCAACTGGCTCTGCACTTTGACCGTCAGCCATTCGGGCCGACGCCGTTGTCCATTTTTGCAATAATTTGATAACATCGTCACGTTTGTCGGTTAAGAGATCGAAGGCCGCAAAATAAGTATGCGTTTGTACCGGCGTGACTATGCCGCTTTGATGCTTACCCCAAAAGGGCTCAAGCGCTTGCCGCGCTGGCAGTTCGCTTTTTTTTGCAGCAATGACATCAACAGCCGTGCGGGCTCCATAGCCAACACCTGCTGCCGCAGCTATCCCGCTTGCCAAAGCAAGAAAATTACGGCGCGTGAAGTCAAAGGGACATTTGCTCATTGGGCCTGCACAATCGTATTCATATCATCCTCAACGTAATAAAATCCTTTACCGTCTGGCGTCATCGTAATACCAAACAAATCGCCGTTTCCTGGAGGCGATTGTGCCTGATCGGCATCTATCCACTGTGCATAAATTTGTTTGCCTGATAGGGGGTCGATTTCTACAACTTGTCCATTAAGCGCATTACATACCAAAAGATGGCCATTTGGTGCTGTTGTCATCGCCAACGGCCGCTGCAACAAACCATCTTTTGTTATTTCGCGGCCAGTGCCGGCGCTCGTTGTCCGCGTCGTGGCATCAGGTATAGCTATGACGCGGTTGCCAACACCATCAGACACATAGAGCGTCGTACCATCTTGACCCAACGCCAAACCGGTGGGGCCAATCAGAAAAGCATCCTTGTTAGCACGTGCATTGAGACCATCCGCTATCACAGTTTGACTTTTAAATGCCGGCGGCTTGCCTTCAGGTATAGTGAGCTCGATCCGCAACACAGTTGCCTTCTTAATTGTAACCGGAAAGCCAGAAGTAGGATCACGTACTTCAGGGCCCGGCACATCAAATCCTGCGTTGCTGACAAACAATGTTGCCGTAGCCCCATTGTCAATTGCGGCTATGTTGCCCCACGGATCGTTAATAGTGGAGCCCGATATGGCATTGATGAATTTCCCGTTGCTATCAAGTACCATGATGCAACCAGCACCTTTTGTTTTCGTGGTGCCGTCTGTGCTTGGCGTGCTACCGACAATAATCCAGCCACTTTTGAGCATGATCATGGCTGTTGTTAAACCAACGCCACCCGGACAATCTTGTAAATGCTTGGGCAGCTTTGCGATCAACGTCGTTTTCTTGGTTGTGGGATTATAGTCTATGATTGTCGTACCTGTGCCTTGCAAATTCGATATATCGTTGAAATTGTCGATCAGAACATCATCTTTCTGGATCAAACCAGAGGACACAGGCGCTACAATAATAGCATAGGGGTTTAGATCGCCATTTTCGGGCACAGTTGTTGTAAGTGTCACATGTTTGTGAACTGTTTCTAGATAACCTTTCTGGTCATCCGCTTTTGCGGGGCTGGCCATGGACGCAAATACTGCAGCAAAAATCATGAAGATAGCCAGGCGAATTAGATGTGACATAGGATCGTCCCTTTGCAGACCTTGTTAAAACAGTATGTTTGTTCGTAGGCCAATAACGGCCTCGTTACCAATTTTCTGGCTTGTACCGGGAATTAAAGTCCCGGCACCCGGATTAAAGACATATTGAAAATCCGGTTGCAACTGCCACCACGGCGTTGCTTGATATTGATATGTCGCTTCGACATAGGTTTCACCAGTTCTAGCCGGCGTATAAGTGCCGAAATAAGTCATATCTTTATCCAAAGCTGCGGCGCGGCTGCTGATATGCGCGTAGCCCATGCCAACACCAAATGTATCGTCATCGCGGCCAAAAATAGGTTCGTGCAATGTTAGACCAGCATTCATACTAAAATCGACCAGATTGCGATCCGTCTCGGGCGTTCCCATCGCACGGGTAAAAAAGTTTAGCGTACGATCATCAACATCTTCTGAGTGCCACAACATTTGATCGGCGACGGCATAAATACCGTAATCACCGTGGTGCATAAGCGGGTTGCCCGTGCTTGCAGGATTAGCAAGCGAAAGGCCGGTATTATCATATTCCTGATCGGCAAAATTCTCAGTGTCGTACCAAACGCCAAGCTTGTAGGTACGCGAAAGTGTTTCAGATTCGTCAGCACTTACCATCGATCCTAGAGCTGGATAAGCATACTGTATTTCCGCAATAGCCAACGCCCCACCGTTGGTGGGAAAGGTTAGCCCCGAAGGATTTTTTTGTTGCGGATCGCCATTGTTGTTGGCCACGGGACTACCATTAAAAACGCCCGCCATAATAGTCACAGAATCTGTGGGCTTTGCGCGTAAGCGTGCGCCCAAAGCCGATAAAGGATAAGCAGGACCGCCGCCAGGAAGATCAGCCGAGGGCAGCATAGGCCAGCCAAACATTGTGTTCACGAAAAGATTTGCGTTTTGGCTAACCATAAACTCCTGATCAAGGCTTTGTTGGCCAATTTTTACATCAAGACGGTCGGAATCAAGAAATTTTTGCTGATACCAAAGTTCCCATAACCTGGTTGCCCGGTCTCCTTCGATCCCACTAGCAGTTTGGAGCGTGCCAAGATTATCGGCACTAAGACTGCGGCCATGTATTTGCAAAGCACTTACATTGAATGTTCCGCCATACACGCCGAATGCACGTTGTGTATCAAGTTGTAAGTCCATTTGGGTCAATCCATCGTAATCGGCGCTTTGATGAATGCCGCCCGACACGTTGCCCAAAACTTCGCTGGTTTCTTCTAGATCAAAAGTCATGCCGTATTGACCAAGCCACGGACGCAAACCCCACATATCACCCAACATCGCACTGCTTCTTGATATGCCGGACATAAATCCCAAGACATCATCTTGGCTGTTATTATTTTGAGCCTCTTGATTAGGCCCATCGCTATCCACCGTCATTGTCATCGGCGGTGGTGCTGCAATGGCTGGTCCGGTTTGCAGGCTAAAAATACAGCCTACGATGAAGGTAGAATTGACCAACAATCGACGAAACCTATGGACTACATCTTGATACGAACATTGTCTAAAAATCTTGGTCACGATTGTCCTCTGAGGCGACTAGCCGTTTGACGTCAATGGGTTGTTTTCGCTTATTGCCTTCGATGGGCCCCGTAAGGCCGTGGAGCTTCTTAATGAGAATCATTATTAATTGCAACCTTAAATTAAACTTCTTGTTTTCCTTCATATCGCTAAAAACAACCCGTTGGCCAGGGATGCCAGAATGTGTCCAAAAATAATGCTAGATGGGCCCAACTAAAGGGCGGATTGGCTCTCAATGTCAAAATTACAGCAGCGGCTATCAGATATAAGGTAGGGGGTAAAAATCACAGAGATGGGCCTATTAAAAAATAATAATAAAATCAAATAGATAATGAACATATCCGGCTGGCCAGTACATTGTTTATCCTTAACCATATTTTCCACTTGTTGAAAGTAATTGGAACAAATACAAGAGTAGGACGTATAGGATTGCTAGAAGATAGATCTTAAAAAGATTTGGAACATAAAATTATGTCAGTTCATCCTGTAGATTTTGTAAGAGCCAGAAATGGCAAAGGTGTGCCTGCCGAAATTGC
>JABDFY010000026.1 GCA_013286365.1 Alphaproteobacteria bacterium | reverse complement strand
ATGGTGGAGCTAATCCAAGTTTTAACTTAGCGGAGGCTTATCGATTTGGCGTAGTTCTTTTCAGTCACCCTATGAATGGTGAGCGAGGCGCGCTCTCAGCAAGTGTAAAGCTCATCGATGAAAGTCGTTTGATCGAGGCCAAAGTTCCATCTGGAGCCGTGCTTCGGAAGGGTTGCGCTGTGTTGAGATTGACAGAATTTGGCGATGAGGTAGCAGAAGAATGTCCACAACGTTTAAGGGCTGTTTATGCAGCGGCCGGGCCTTTGGCCGTGAACGATGTCGTGCTTCATTGGGTAGCAGAAACTGATCAGCGCGATTTATATGTTGCAGGTAACCTAGATCATTTTCTTTATCGTGCCCTGAAACCTTCTCATTCAGCTCTTGCGGTTCTTATTCACCAAGCCATAGATGAAGATGAACGCGCAGGGAAAATATTTGATATGGTGACAGGTGATAATCCAGCTGTTGGTCAAAGGGGTGACCCTAGAGACATTATGGCGGAGCGGTATCTGTCTCCTCATGCGGCTCGGGTTAATCCCGCTCTAAAAAAAGGGCTTCAGTTATGACCGAGTCGATACTTCGACAGGTAGAAACTCTGGCGGGCGATAAAAAAATACGCCCCTTCACGATGAATTTTGGCCCGCAACATCCGGCCGCACATGGCGTCTTGCGCTTGATCCTTGAGATGGATGGCGAAGTTGTCGAGCGCGCAGATCCGCATATTGGTCTTTTGCATCGTGGTACGGAAAAATTGATTGAGTACAAAACTTATTTGCAGGCAATACCTTATTTTGATCGTCTCGATTACGTCTCGCCCATGTGCCAGGAACACGCATTTGCGTTAGCTGTCGAGAAACTTCTACACATCACGCCACCTCTGCGCGGCCAATATATTCGCGTCATGTTTGCCGAAATTACCCGCATTCTTAATCACATACTCAACATTACGACATTCGCGATTGACCTTGGTGCCGTGACGCCTTCTCTCTGGGGCTTCGAACAACGCGAGTTATTGATGGAGTTTTATGAACGCGTCAGCGGTGCCCGCATGCACGCTAACTATTTTCGTCCAGGTGGCGTGCATCAGGATTTACCTGCCGGCATTACCGATGATATTTGGGCTTATACCGAACGCTTTCCAAAATTTTTGGCAGATGTCGAAGAACTGCTCACGCAAAACCGTATTTTTAAACAACGCACCGTTGATATTGGCGTTGTCTCGAAGGAAGAGGCCTTGGATTGGGGTTTTTCAGGGCCAATGCTGCGTGCCAGCGGTGTGGCTTGGGATTTGCGCAAATCTCAACCTTATGATGTTTACGGAAAAATGGACTTCGATGTGCCGGTTGGCAAAACCGGTGATTGCTACGCGCGCTATCTCTTGCGTATGGAAGAAATGAGGCAATCGAATAAAATTATTCGCCAGTGCCTCAAGGAGCTGCCGGAAGGCCCGGTCATGGTTGATGATAATAAAATATCGCCGCCCAAGCGCTCGGAAATGAAGCGCTCAATGGAAGCGCTCATTCATCATTTCAAACTATATACAGAAGGTTATCACGTACCCGAAGGAGAGACCTACACGGCCGTCGAAGCCCCCAAGGGCGAGTTTGCGGTTTATCTTGTTGCTGATGGTACGAATAAACCTTACCGCTGCAAAATACGTGCGCCAGGCTTCGCGCATTTACAAGGTACTGACTTTATGTGCAAAGGGCATTTGTTGGCCGACGCCGTCGCCATCATTGGGAGTATGGATATTGTCTTTGGGGAGATCGATCGGTGAGTTTGATTTATAGGAGGATAAAATGGCTGCAAAAGAACTAGTCCCTATAAAAGGCTTTGGTGCATCTACACATGCTCCCTCTGGCACTATTGAAACTATAATAAGACAACTTTCGGCAACAGCAGATGCAGCTCAATTTATCCCCGACCCTTTAAGGGTTGTCGGCGTGCATTTGCGCTGTAAGGCTGGATTTAGAACCCAATTTCATCATTTTAGAGCAGGCCAAGAACTTGTTGTTATTAAAGTTGACGTTGTTCAAAGAGCCGGGGTCAAAGGGCGTAATGCGACGGTTTTACTTCCAGAAATTCACTTAGCTGTAAGAAAAAGATTTCAGGCCTTCCTAAGAGGTGAATTACGCGGGGAAGGGGAGATCTCAGCTTATTCAAGTTCTAGGGAAGCGTTTGTCGCGGCGGAAAGAATGCCAACAAAAAACACGCTTGTTATTTCGCCAATTGATCTTGTGAGGCTTCCCAAGTTAGCACAATCCTTTAAGGTAATGAAAAGACGTTCCAACAATACAGCCATGCATCGCGCTGTGGATTGCATGGTGGGGAAACTCGTTAGGTTGCCCAGAACTCAAAGAGACAAACGTGTCTTTTCGCAAGCTTATGTCAGGATAGGGGATGAGGTAGGTGGGCAAGATCCGACGCAAGGTGAGGTAATCTTCCAAGTTAAGACAGGCGATTTCAGTGGGCCAAAAGGTGAAGTAAAAATAGGCAAAAATGCAAGACCTGTTTGGTTTCGTTCGGAAGTTGGTAGTTTTCAGGTTCCTATAGAGTACTCTTCGCCGGACAGAGTAGTTCGTAGGTCTTGGGCGAAAGCGCATCAGCCTTCCGCCGACGGGTCTTAGTGGGTGCCAAATCAGACATGATAGAACAACCAAAATCTTTTTCGTTTACAACCGAGAATCTCGCACGGGCGCAGCGCATTATTGCCAAGTACCCGGAAGGGAGGCAGGCGAGTGCCGTTATTCCTTTGCTTGATATCGCTCAACGGCAAAGCGGCAATTGGTTACCTTTAGCCGCCATGAACTATGTTGCCGAAATGCTCGAGATGCCGCGTATCCGTGTCTATGAAGTGGCCTCCTTTTACACAATGTTTAATAAAGAGGAGGTTGGCAAAAACTTTGTCCAGATCTGCACGACCACACCATGTTGGTTGCGCGGTTCTGATGAGATCAAAAAAATATGCCGTAATAAACTCGGTATTGGCGTTAACGAGACGACCGCCGATGGTAAATTTACAGTTGTTGAAGTTGAGTGTCTGGGAGCATGCGTGAACGCGCCTATGGTGCAGGTCAATGATGACTATTATGAAGATCTGACGCCAGAGAATATGAGCAAGTTACTTGACGATTTGGCTCTCGGTAAAAAACCTTCTGTTGGTTCGCAAGTTGGCCGCCGCGGTTCATGTGCGCAAAACGGTCCGACCAGCCTGAAGGATAGGGTAAAATCCAATGCTTGATGATAAAGATCGTATTTTTACCAATTTATACGGCTTTGAGAGCTGGAACCTTGGGGCTGCCAAAAAGCGCGGTATATGGGATAACACGGCGGCTCTCATCTTGAAGGGCCAACCTGCGATGATCGAGGAAATGAAAAACTCTGGGTTGCGAGGCCGCGGTGGTGCTGGATTTCCCACTGGCATGAAATGGTCGTTTATGCCAAAGCCTTCTGATAAACAGCATTACCTCATTGTCAACGCTGACGAATCTGAGCCTGGAACTTGTAAAGATAGAGACATTCTTCGTTTCGATCCGCATCGGTTACTCGAAGGTATTCTTTGCGCCTGCTTCGCTATCAATGCGCATACTTGCTATATCTATATTCGTGGCGAGTTTTATAACGAAGCGTCCAACGTTCAAAAAGCCATCGATGAGGCTTATGCCGCAGGCTTGCTTGGAAAAAATGCCGCCGGTTCAGGATGGGATTGCGATGTTTATCTCCATCGCGGCGCCGGCGCCTATATTTGTGGCGAAGAGACGGCGCTCATGGAAAGCCTTGAGGGCAAAAAAGGCCAACCGCGCAACAAACCTCCGTTTCCGGCAGGTGCTGGACTTTATTCTTGTCCAACAACGATCAATAATGTTGAAACGATTGCCGTCGCCCCAGAAATTTTGCGCCGTGGGGCCGCCTGGTTCGCTGCGATAGGCCGTCCAAAAAATAGTGGTACGAAGGTTTTCTGTATCTCAGGCCATGTCGCGCAACCGTGCAACGTTGAAGAAGCTATGAGTATACCCTTGCGCGAGTTGATTGAAAAACACGCAGGTGGGGTGCGCGGCGGTTGGGATAATTTATTAGCGGTCATTCCTGGCGGATCATCGACGCCTCTTCTTCCCAAAGACATTTGTGAAACAGTCTTGATGGATTTTGATAGTCTGCGTGACGTTAAATCTGGTCTTGGTACGGCGGGCGTGATCGTCATGGATAAATCGACGGATATCATTTATGCAATTGCGCGGCTTAGCCATTTTTATATGCACGAAAGTTGCGGGCAATGTACGCCTTGCCGTGAGGGCACGGGGTGGTTGTGGCGGGTTATGCAGCGCATGGTTAGAGGTCAGGCTGAAGTTGCCGAAATCGATACGCTCCTTGAGGTAACTAAGGAAATAGAAGGCCACACAATATGTGCGCATGGCGATGCGTCCGCCTGGCCAATCCAAGGTCTTATTCGTCATTTTAAGCCGATCATGATCGAGCGTATTGAACAATACCGCAAACAAGCGAAGAGGGCTGCCTGATATGCCCAAACTAACAATTAACGGCGTTGAACTTGAAGTGGCTGGTGGCACATCTGTCTTACAGGCGTGCGAGCAGATTGGCGTCGAGGTGCCTAGGTTTTGCTATCATGATCGTCTGTCGGTTCCAGCTAACTGCCGTATGTGTCTTGTTGAGATTGAAAAGACGCCTAAGCCGGTTGCCAGCTGTGCCATGCCCTGTAGCGATGGTATGGTTGTTCATACCGACAGTGAGATGGTTCACAAGGCACGCAAGTCCGTCATGGAAATGCTTCTCATTAATCATCCCCTCGATTGCCCAATTTGCGATCAAGGCGGTGAGTGTGACTTGCAAGACCAAGCTATGGCTTATGGCTTTGATCGTAGCCGTTATGCGGAAATGAAACGTGCCGTCACAGACAAAGAACTTGGCCCGCTTGTTAAAACGGTCATGACCCGATGTATTCACTGCACGCGATGTGTGCGCTTTGTCGATGAGATAGCTGGCACGCCTGAATTGGGCGGTCTCAACCGTAATGAACACATGGAAATTGGCACTTATGTGACCCAGCCGCTGACCTCGGAACTTTCGGGTAATATCATCGACATTTGCCCTGTGGGTGCGCTGACGAACAAGCCCTATGCTTTCGAGGCGCGGCCGTGGGAATTACAAAAAACCGAAACCATCGATGTTATGGACGCCATTGGCGGAAATATTCGAGTTGATGCTCGTGGTAACGAGGTCATGCGCGTCTTACCACGCCTCAATGAAGAAATTAACGAGGAATGGATTAATGACAAAACGCGTTTTGCTTGTGACGGGTTGAAACGTCAACGGCTCGATCAACCTTATGTACGTAAGGGTGGAAAGCTGCAGCCAGCATCATGGTCAGAAGCTTTTTCGCTTATCGCAGATAAACTGCGCGATATAGCGCCTGGCCGGTTCGCGGCAATTGCAGGAGATCTGGCTGATTGTGAGAGCATGTTTGCCCTTAAGTCACTGCTGAAATTATTTGGTTCTTCAAACATTGATTGTCGTCAGGACGGGGCGGACTACGATATTTCGGTTCGTGCCGGATATATTATGAATTCTTCAATTGCCGGAATTGATCAGGCAGACGCCGTATTGCTCATCGGTACCAATCCGCGCCATGAGGGAACATCTGTCAACGCCCGGATACGTAAGCGTTGGTTGCGCGGCGGTATGCGGGTCGGTCTGATCGGTGCGGCTGTAGATCTGGGCTATCCGCATCGTTATTTGGGGGCTACGCCACAGACTATCCAGGATTTAATTGATGGCAAAGGCGAGTTCGCAAAGATTTTGCAGAACGCCAAAAAGCCCATGGTCATTCTCGGTGCTGGCGCTTTGGCTCGGCCTGATGGTGCTGCGCTTCAGACGTCTGTGTGCGCCCTAGCAGAAAAATATAATATGATAAGAGATGATTGGAACGGCTTCAATGTTCTGCAGCGTGCGGCCTCATCTGTTGGCGGTATCGATATTGGATTTGTACCGCAATCTAACGGCCTCTCAACGAAAGGCATTTTGCAAGCAGCAGAAACCGGCAAGTTAGATGTCGTCTATCTCCTCGGTGCCGACGAAATTGACATGCGTCAACTCGGCAACGCCTTCGTGATATATCAGGGCCATCATGGTGATAAAGGGGCACATCGGGCCGATGTTATTTTGCCAGGTGCTGCTTACACGGAGAAAAACGCCATCTACATCAATACCGAGGGTCGGCCGCAGATGGCCTTGCAAGCGGTTTTTCCTCCTGGTGAGGCGCGCGAGGATTGGAAGATCATTCGCGCTTTATCCGCTGTCGTCAACAAACCGCTCGCGTTTGATACCCTTATGCAACTGCGCGCCTTGATGGTCGAAGCGGCGCCTGTTCTGGCAAATATGGGTCACTTCGTCAAAGCCGACTGGAAGTCATTTGGTAAACCAGGATCACTTACAACAAAACCTTTCCATAATGTTATCGCCAATTTCTATATGACCGATCCCATAAGCCGTGCCTCACCAACGATGGCAAAATGCGTTGCAGAAATTGTTCCTCTGACGATGCCGGAGGCTGCGGAATGAGCGCACTCTGGGCTACAGCATTGCCTTTCATCATCATTATCTCAAAAGTAGTGGTGACCATTGTTATCTTACTGGTTGCTGTCGCTTATCTTACTTACGCAGAACGTAAGGTGATGGCGGCAATGCAAATGCGCCGTGGGCCGAATGTCGTAGGCCCTCTCGGTCTGCTTCAACCTATAGCTGATGGAATAAAACTTATTGGCAAAGAGACTATTATACCGTCCGGCGCTAGTATGATGCTTTTTCTTGGGGCGCCAGTTCTAACATTTTTCCTGGCACTTTCAGCTTGGGCAGTGATCCCATTCGATTCTGGCATCGTGCTAGCCGATATTAATGTCGGTATTCTTTATCTTTTCGCTATTTCTTCGCTTGGCGTTTACGGCATCATCATTGCTGGCTGGGCATCGAACTCGAAATACTCTTTTCTAGGCGCGCTACGATCGGCAGCCCAAATGGTCTCTTATGAAGTATCGATCGGCCTTGTTATTATAACCGTGTTGCTGTGCGTAGGATCACTCAATTTAAGCAAGATTGTTGAAGCCCAGAAGGGCGGTTGGTTCGTATTCAGCATCTTGTTTCCGATGTTCATTGTGTTTTTTATATCGGCTTTAGCGGAGACAAACCGTCATCCATTTGACTTGCCCGAAGGCGAGTCTGAGCTCGTCGGTGGGTTTAATACGGAATATTCATCGATGAGTTTTGCTCTTTTTTTCCTTGGCGAGTACGCCAACATGATATTGCTGAGTGCAACGACAACAATTTTATTCCTTGGCGGCTGGCTGTCGCCATTGCCAGTCTTAAATTTTATCCCCGGCTTTATTTGGTTTGCCCTCAAGATTGCCTTGTGCTTGTTCGTGTTTTTATGGGCGCGCGCGACTTTGCCGCGTTACCGGTATGATCAGCTTATGCGCATCGGTTGGAAGTGGTTTTTACCCCTATCGCTTCTATGGGTCGTCTTAACGGCAGGATATCTTATTGTGTTCGACAAACTTCCGAGGGTGCTATGAGCTTTCTTAAAAGTACGCGGCGCTTGTTTCTCTATGAATTGGTCCGGGGCTTTGCCTTGACCTTCAGTTACATGTTTCGTCCGAAGGTAACCTTAAATTACCCATACGAGAAAGGTCCCTTGAGTCCCCGGTTTCGCGGTGAACACGCCTTGCGCCGATACCCAAACGGAGAAGAGCGCTGTATAGCCTGTAAATTGTGTGAAGCCATATGTCCGGCCCAGGCTATCACGATCGAAGCCGAGCCGCGTGATGACAACAGTCGGCGTACGACGCGCTATGATATTGATATGACAAAATGTATTTATTGCGGTTTGTGCCAGGAGGCTTGCCCGGTAGATGCCATCGTTGAAGGCCCCAATTTCGAATATGCCACGGAAACCCACGAGGAACTTCTTTACAACAAAGATAAGCTACTCGCCAATGGCGACAGGTGGGAAGCCGAAATTGCTGCCAATCTCGCCGCTGATGCGCCCTACCGCTGAATGGAACACTGATGTTGCAGGCTTTTATTTTTTACATGTTTGCCACTGTCCTGGTGGCCTCAGCCGTCATGGTGGTTGCCTCGCGTAATCCGGTCCATGCAGTTCTGTTTCTAATTCTCTGCTTTTTTAACGCCGCCGGCTTATTTCTATTGATGGGGGCCGAGTTCATCGCATTCATTCTTGTGATTGTCTATGTCGGCGCCGTGGCAGTTCTATTCCTGTTTGTTGTGATGATGTTGGATATAAATTTTGTCGATTTACGTAAAGGGTTTCGCCGTTATTTACCGATTGGTCTTGCTGTAGGACTAATTCTTTTGGTGCAATTGGCTTTGGTCGTCAGTAGTTGGGCCTACAATCCATCTTCACTGAGTAATACTCCAATTCTTAACTCCCCCGATGTGGATAACACGCGCGCCATTGGCCGCGTGCTTTACACGACTTACTTGTACCCGTTCCAAGTATCGGGTTTGATTTTGCTTGTTGCCATGATTGGCGCAATCGTGCTCACGCTTCGGCATAAACCAGATGTGCGTCGCCAGCGTTCCTCACAGCAGCTTGATCGCCAGATCGATCAGGTCATGGATGTCCGTAAGATCGAGCCCGGGCAAGGAGTAAATCTATGAAACACAAAAAGTCCCCGAAGGAAATGAAGATATGAGTGATGGAACAATAACCATTGGGCTCGGCCATTTCTTAATAGTCGCGGCAATTTTATTCACCATTGGCGTACTTGGCATTTTTATCAATCGCAAAAATGTCATTGTCATTCTGATGTCTATAGAGTTGATGCTGTTGGCCGTGAATATCAATTTCGTGGCTTTTTCAGTTTTCCAACATAATCTGCTTGGCCAGGTTTTTAGTATGATAGTTTTGACCGTCGCTGCCGCCGAAGCCGCTATTGGCCTTGCCATACTTGTTGTCTATTTCCGTAATCGGGGCTCGATCGCGGTCGAAGACATTAACCTTATGAAGGGCTGAAGCATGTCGCAGCCTTTATATATGGCCGCCGTTTTTTTTCCTCTCTTGGGGGCGTTTATAGCTGGCTTGTTCGGTCGTAAAATTGGCGATCGTGGTTCACAAATTGTTACATGTGGCGGTGTTTTGGTCGCGGCTGCGTTGTCGATAAAGATTTTTGTCGATGTTGCGCTTCATGGCGAAATACACGCCTTCACATTGGCGCCATGGATCCAGTCAGGTACTTTTACCGTCAATTGGGGGCTACAGTTCGACACATTAACGGCCGTCATGCTGATTGTCGTCAATGGCGTATCTTCTATGGTGCATGTTTACTCGGTCGGCTATATGGGCCACGACAAGAGTATTCCGCGCTTTATGTCGTATCTAAGTCTTTTTACCTTTTTTATGTTGATGTTGGTGACATCTGACAACCTTTTGCAGATGTTCTTTGGTTGGGAAGGCGTCGGGCTTGCTTCTTATCTGCTGATTAATTTTTGGTATGAAAAAGAGAGCGCTAACAACGCGGCAATTAAAGCATTTCTTGTCAATCGGGTGGGCGATTTTGGTTTCGCTTTAGGCATCTTCGGCTGCTTTTTGATATTTGGCTCTGTACAATTTGCCGATATGTTCCATAAGGCGCCAGACTTGGCCAATCTTTCATTTCTCTTTCTTGGCCATACCTTGCCCGCTCTAACAACTGTATGTCTCTTACTTTTTATAGGCGCCATGGGTAAGTCGGCGCAGCTTGGTCTGCACACCTGGTTGCCAGACGCGATGGAAGGCCCGACACCGGTCTCGGCTCTTATCCATGCCGCTACAATGGTGACGGCAGGTGTGTTTATGGTCGCCCGGTTATCGCCGATGTTTGAATACGCACCCATGGCCTTGATGGTCGTAACCCTCGTCGGAGCGTTAACAGCTATCGTGGCTGGCAGCATTGGTCTAACCCAATTTGATATTAAGCGTGTGATTGCTTATTCAACCATGTCACAGCTTGGTTATATGTTTTTCGCAGCCGGCGTGTCGGCTTATTCGGCGGCCATTTTTCATCTTATGACACACGCCTTTTTTAAGGCCTTGCTGTTTCTTGGTGCGGGTTCTGTCATACACGCTTTTTCTGGCGAGCAAGATATGCGCAAAATGGGTGGCATCTGGCGCAAAATACCCATCACTTACGCCTATATGTGGATCGGATCGTTAGCTTTGGCTGGCATCGGACTGGACGGGGTGTTTGGTATGGCCGGATTTTATTCAAAAGACATGATCTTGGAATCAGCGGCGGCCAGTTCACATTGGTTTGGTCACCTTGCCTACTGGCTAGGCGTCATCGTCGCGTTTATGACGGCCTTTTATTCATGGCGTTTGCTTATTCTAACATTTCATGGCCGCCCTCGTGCCGATGCCCATACGATGGAACATGTGCATGAATCGCCGTGGATCATGTTAGGTCCTCTTGTGCCACTGGCGATCGGTGCCATTTTTGCCGGTTGGTACGCTGACGATTGGTTCGTTGGCGCGGCGCGCAGCAATTTCTGGAATGGCTCGATTTTCGTCTTAGCGCAAGATAATACCATCGATAAGGCCCATTTTATTCCCGAATGGGAAAAGTGGCTGCCCATGGGCTTTGCTTTGCCCGGGATTATCTTCGCCTATGTTTTCTATACATTGAAACCAGACTTACCGGGTAAAGTGGCCAAGGCCTGCGGCGGGCTATATCGCCTTGTTTATCACAAATATTACTTTGATGAGTTGTATGATTTTCTCTTCGTGCGTATGGCTTCACGCCTAGGGAGGATATTTTGGGTAGGGGGCGATGATGGTATCATCGATGGTTATGGGCCTAATGGCGTGGCTGCGCTAACCGGACGTATCGCAAAATATATAGGCGCTCTACAAACTGGCTATGTCTATCATTATGCCTTTGCCATGGTGATAGGCGTTGCGGCGTTCGTTACTTGGTTCTGGTTCAGGAGTTAACCTATGGCGCCTTGGCCAGTTCTCACAACAATTACATTTCTGCCGTTGATTGGCGCGTTGCTGATTTTGCTTTTTGTGCGCGGCGATGAACAAAAGCGGTCGGTTGTCCTGGCACAACAGATTGCGCTTTGGACATCGCTACTTACATTTGTCGTATCACTGACGATCTTACATTATTTTGATGCCTCTCAGTCAGGTTTCCAGTTAACCGAGAAACATGTCTGGATCCCATCATTTAATATCGCTTATTATAAAGGCATTGACGGTATTTCGATTTGGTTTGTTTTAATCTCGACTTTGCTTACGCCAATATGCGTTTTGTCCGCCATTGGTGGCGTTCATAAGCGTACCAAAGAGTTTATGATAGCGTTGTTAACGCTGGAAACGATGATGATCGGGATGTTTACGGCCCTCGATTTTGTCCTTTTTTATCTTTTCTTCGAAGGCGTCTTAATTCCCATGTTCTTGATTATCGGCGTTTGGGGCGGAGCAGGGCGTATTTACGCCGCCTACAAATTTTTCCTTTATACATTTTTAGGCTCAGTTCTCATGTTGGTGGCTATTTTTGCCATGGTTTATCACGTCGGGACGACCGATATGACTGCCATGATGGGAAACAAATTTCCCAAGGACATGGCGATATGGCTCTGGCTCGCCTTTTTTGCCTCTTTTGCGGTAAAGACGCCGATGTGGCCGTTTCATACCTGGCTGCCTTATGCGCATGTTGAAGCGCCAACGGCGGGATCCGTCATTCTGGCGGCAGTCTTATTGAAAATGGGCGGCTATGGATTAATTCGTATTTCAATTCAGATGCTGCCGACCGCTAGCGCCTATTTTGCTCCGCTCGTTTTCACCCTAAGTCTGATTGCCATCGTTTATACGTCTCTTGTCGCCCTTGTGCAGACAGATATGAAGAAATTGATTGCCTATTCATCGGTCGCGCATATGGGGTTTGTCACACTTGGTATTTTCAGTATGAACCAGCAGGGGCTTGATGGCGCGATGCTTGTCATGATCTCGCATGCCTTTGTGTCGGGTGCGCTGTTTCTATGCGTTGGCGTTGTCTATGATCGATTACACACGCGCGAGATTGCCCGCTATAGCAATATGGCGGATAATATGCCGCGCTATGCGCTCGTATTTATGATTTTTACACTGGCATCGATCGGTCTGCCTGGCACAAGCGGCTTTGTTGGCGAATTTTTATCCCTACAAGGGGCTTATCTGGCCAACAGCTGGCTTGCCTTTGTTGGTGGTCTTGGCGTGATCTTGGGTGCAGCTTACATGTTATGGCTATATCGGCGGTTGTTTTACGGTCCTGATGTTAAGGACGACGTTCGCTTATTGCCAGATTTGAACGCTCGAGAGTATTGCATGTTTGTACCCCTGATCGTTCTTGTTTTTTGGCTGGGTGTTCATCCGGCGACTTTTATTAATGTCTTTGCGCCGACGACAGATAAAATACTCGCGGATTATCATCAGGCTGCGGGATCGGAAAGAACGCCATGAATTTTACTTCTCTCTATACAGCGTTCCCCGAGATATCTTTGGCAGTTTTTGCGATGCTAATGCTGATTTATGGCGTGGTACGCGGTGAGCGCTCAGCCCAAACGGTGGGTATTGCGTCATTTGTTGCCGTTCTATCGATTATGATTTTTGTCTTGAAGTTGGGCTTTATCTACTCACCGGGCTTTCCAAAACTGCATATTTCAGCTGGCTGTTATGGCTGTTATGCCTTTGATTACATGTTCATTGACGATGCTTTTGCAAGGTTCGTAAAAGTAATCTTGCTGTGCGGTTCAGCCTTGTCGATCATATTGTCTTGGACGTATCTAAAAAAGGAAAATTTATCTCATCCCGAATATCCTATCCTGATACTGTTTGCGACCCTTGGTATGTTGCTTATGGTATCGGCAAATGATTTATTGGCGCTTTATGTTGGCCTAGAATTACAAAGCCTATCGCTATATGTGTTGGCGGCGTACAATCGTGATAACGCAAAATCCAGCGAGTCAGGATTAAAGTACTTTGTTTTAGGAGCGTTGTCCTCTGGACTTCTGCTTTACGGTATTTCGCTCATCTACGGATATACGGGCGTCACCAAATTTACCAGCTTGTCCAAGTTGTTTATCGATATGCATCAACCGCCGATTGGTGTTCTATTCGGATTGGTTTTTATATGTGCAGGGTTAGCCTTTAAAGTTTCAGCCGTACCTTTTCATATGTGGACGCCTGATGTGTATGAAGGTGCCCCGACACCCGTCACGGCTTTCTTTGCAGCGGCCCCGAAAGTTGCAGCATTGGCCGTCTTAGCCCGCTTGCTTATCGTACCGTTTGGTAGTTTAGCCCATCAATGGGGGCAAATAATTGTGTTTATATCGGTGGCCTCAATGTTGTTAGGGAGTTTTGCAGGACTGGTTCAATCGAGCATAAAACGCCTGATGGCTTATAGCTCAATTGCCAATGTCGGCTATGCGCTGGTTGGTATTATTGTCGGTGGTACCGCAGGCATGCAGGCGCTCCTTATTTACGTCGCTATCTATTTTATTAATACGCTTGGTGTTTTTGCTGTTATTTTATCTCTTCGCCGCAAGGGCAAGTCGTTGGATAGAATTGTCGATTTTTCAGGTCTGGCAAAAACGAATCCACTGTTGGCCTTAACAATGGTCATTTTTATGTTCTCGCTTGCTGGTGTGCCGCCGTTGGCAGGGTTCTTTGGCAAATATTTTATATTTTTGGCTGCCGTGAAAGCAGGCATGATGCCTTTAGCCATTATTGGTGTTCTGACAAGCGTTGTTTCCGCCTATTACTATCTACGTATTATCAAACTGATGTACTTTGATGATGGCATTAATATTTTTGACCCGTTACCGGAATTTGGATTACGCATCGTGCTAGCAATTTCAGCTTTGTATATGATTGTATTTACAATCTGGCCTGCGCCGATCATCGATCAGGCCCTCATCGCAGCACACAGCTTAACCGGCGGATGAAGTTTACGAATATCCGTAACCTCAAGGTTACAGAAAGTACAAACGCTGACGCTATGAGGGCTGCAGAAGCGGGTGAGCCTGAAGGTTTAGTTATTTGGGCGCGACAGCAAACGGCCGGACGAGGTCGTTTGGGACGTGTTTGGGTATCTCCGGAAGGGAACTTGTATGTCTCTGCTTTATTGCGCCCGCATTGTTCGGCGCAAACAGCGGCACAATACAGTTTTGTGGCCGCCCTTGCCATTTATGACGCCGTTCGATGTTATCTGCCGCACGCGGATATAAAACTTAAATGGCCTAACGATGTTTTGGTGGGCGGCAAGAAGATCAGCGGCATTTTAGTTGAAACGGCACCTCTACAAAAAACAGATATTTCTTGGCTTGTCATCGGCATAGGACTAAATATCGTCAGTCATCCGGATGACGCACTCTATCCAGCGACATCGTTACAAGCTGCCGGAGCCACACGCGTTGAGATCAAGGAGCTTTTGGATAAACTGCTAGAGCGGTTAGGATACTGGCACGAAATCCTTAAAAAGGATGGATTTGCGCCGCTTTGCGCCGCCTGGCTTAAAGAGGCGCAGAAGGGCCATCTTCTCGTCAAGGTCTCTGATCAAGCGCTGGAAGGAGAGTTTGCGCGCCTCAATGAACTCGGCAACTTAGTCTTGCGGTTGGCGGACGGCTCAGAACGGTCTATAGCTACCGGCGACGTCTTATTTGGTTCAGGAAGTGCGCATGCTGCTCGTTATTGATGCCGGTAATACCAACGTTGTCTTTGCCTTATTTGAAGGGGATAAATCTGTTGGCGTTTGGCGTAGTGCTACCAATGTGCAACGTACGGCAGATGAATATGCCGTATTTTTGCATGCGCTGATGGAAAAAGCGGGACTTAAATCGAGTAAAGTACAAGCCGCCATCTTGGGCAGTGTCGTACCTGAGGCTAATTTTCATTTTACAAAATTATGTCGTGATCATTTTAACTGTGAGCCTTTGATTGTCGGATCGTTCGAAGTTAAGGTAGGTATTAAGATACTGCTCGATCGGCCAGAAGAAATCGGTGCCGATCGCATCATCAATGCTGTATCTGGGGCGGCAAGCTATAAGCCGCCGCTGCTTATTGTTGATTTTGGTACGGCGACTACATTTGATGTCGTTGATGTTGATGGTAATTACTGTGGCGGTGCTATTGCGCCTGGCATCAATTTATCTTTGCAGGCCTTGCATATGGCGGCAGCAAAATTGCCGCGCATCGGAATTGCACCAACCAAAAATGTCATCGGTAAAAATACAAATGATGCTATTAAATCTGGAATTTACTGGGGCTATGTATGTCTTATTGATGGCATGATCACAAAGATCAAGAAGGAGTTTGGTAAGCCGATGACAGTCATTGCAACCGGCGGTCTTGCTAAACTTTTTTCAAA
The DNA here is from genome assembly GCA_013286365.1 of Alphaproteobacteria bacterium. Taxonomy (GTDB): domain Bacteria; phylum Pseudomonadota; class Alphaproteobacteria; order UBA9219; family UBA9219; genus JABDFY01. The sequence goes on along the minus strand of JABDFY010000026.1, from coordinate 16,274 downwards.
CGCCGTCGAGGGGATTAATCATTTTGATGCTGATTTGACCTTGCGCGGACTAAAAATAATCTACGAACGTAACCGTTAAGCAGATTGCTTTCATGAAGCCCTCAAAAAAAGATCCTCATCGCCCACCTGATGATGCCGTTTGGTTTCTCTCGCTAGGTGGCGCCGGTGAAATTGGGATGAACCTCAATCTCTATGGCACTGCTGGCAAATGGCTCATGGTTGATTGCGGTGTTACCTTTGGTGATGAAACGACGCCAGGGATCGAGCTTATCATGCCCGATATTTCTTTTATCACGGATCGGCGCGATGATCTTGTTGGTCTTGTTGTGACCCACGGGCATGAAGATCATATTGGCGCTATCGAACATCTCTGGCCGCAGCTGAAATGCCCGGTTTATGCCACTAAATTTACGGCCGAACTTATCCGCGCCAAACTTAATCGTGCCGATCTCAAAAACCAGGTCCGCTTAATTGAATTGCCAGTCGGAGGTAAATTTGAAATCGGGCCGTTTCAGGCCGAGATGGTACATGTCACACACTCGATACCTGAATCGCACATGCTTGCGATTAAGACAAAGCACGGCACAGTTTTGCATACAGGAGATTGGAAGTTCGATCCGGAGCCCATGGTAGGTGAAGTCACCGATGAAGCGCGTCTCAAAGAGCTTGGTCGCGAGAGTGTCATGGCGCTTATTGGCGATTCGACCAATGCCTTAGTGGCCGGACACTCTGGATCGGAGCGCGAAATTCAAGATAGCTTTAATAAGCTCTTTGGGCAGATCAAAAAACGCATCATCGTAACCTGCTTTGCCAGCAACATAGCAAGACTAAAAGTCATAGCGGCCGCTGCCAAAAAACACGGACGCTACGTGACGCTGGTTGGAAGATCGTTATGGCGTAACGCCGAAGTTGCTGAAGTTTGCGGTTACTTACCGGAATTCAATGATTTTCTGAGTGAGAATGAAGCGATGTTATCGCCGCGCGATAAGATCGTCATCATTAGCACCGGCTGCCAAGGCGAGGCGCGATCAGCCTTGGCGCGCATTGCGACAAGCGATCATCCCGAAGTTGAACTTGAAAAAGGTGATACAGTTATATTTTCCTCGCGTGATATCCCAGGTAATGAAAAATTGATAGCACGCTTACAAAATCGTCTCATTGCTATGGGTGTAGAGATTTTGACCCAGGAACAAGCCCATGTGCATGTTTCGGGCCATCCTGCGCAAGACGAATTGACAGAACTTTACCAATGGATAAGACCTAAATTGGCGCTTCCGGTTCATGGTGAGGCCCGACACCAGATGGAACACGCCCGGATCGCCAAAGACTGTCAGGTTCCACATACTCTTATACCTGCCAACGGGCAGATCATTCGCCTTGGTCCTGGTATTCACGAAGTTGTTGCCGAAGTGCCTAGTGGTCGCTGGGGGTTGGATGGTAAGATGTTAAGACGTATGGATCATGCGGCCGCCAAAGATCGACGCAAAATGGGTTATAATGGAGTTGCTGTCATTACGTTGGTTATGGACAAGCGCGGTCAAGTTGCCCAAGAACCATACGTGACATTATTAGGTCTTGTTGATGAAGAAGAAGGCAAGTCTTTACAGGGTGACGTTGTTGCGACAGTACTTGATGCCTTAGAAGCTATGCCAAAATCAACCCGTATTGATGATGCCGCCGTCAGGCATGCAGCAACTCAAGCCGCAAGACGCTGGCTTAATGAGGCGCATGGTAAAAAGCCGGTCATCGAAGTCCATCTCGTAAGGATTTAACATGACAATATTTTCTGGTGTCGTCGTTTATATACTTATTTGGTGGATGGTATTTTTTTGTGTATTGCCCATAGGTATTCAAACAATCGAGCGTGTGGAACATGGGGCTATGCCGGGAGCACCAATTAACCCAGCTATCAAAAGAAAAGCCTTATGGACAACTGGGATTGCAACGCTGTTATGGTTTGTGGCTTATTTTGTGATCTCTTCCAATTTAATTTCGTTTCGTGAAATAGCGGCTCGGATGGCGATGTAGTCATGTCAGGCTATTGCGATATAGCTCCAGGGCACGCCGTTCATAATGACTACCATGCGAGAGAATATGGCTTTCCGGTCATTGATGAACGCGTTCTATTCGAGCGCCTAGCCCTCGAAATCATGCAAGCCGGTTTATCATGGGAGATCGTCCTCAAAAAGCGCAAGGCCATGAATAAAGCTTTCGATCGATTTGTTCCTACCAGAGTTGCCGCTTACCGTGCGCGGGATATCAAAAGATTATTGGCTGATGAAGGCATCATTCGTAATCGACTTAAAATAATGGCGATCATCACCAATGCACAACGCATAATCGAATTACGCAAGACACATAAAGGCTTTGGCGGCTGGATAGCTTCGCATCATCCATTAACCAAACCAGCATGGGTCAAGATATTTAAAAAGCAATTTTTGTTCGTTGGCGGCGAGATTGTTGGCGAGTTTCTGATGAGCATCGGTTATTTGCCGGGGGCCCATCATTCCAGCTGTGCTGTCTACAAGACAATTGCCAGAGTTAAGCCGCCATGGCTTGCTGCCCAAAAAAAGGGATTTTGTTATAAAATTATATAAAGCAACAATCTATCGCAATATAAAGTTGTTTACGAACTAAAAAATTCTATGTTGTTACCGAGTTATAGATTCGGAGACATTATGGTCCAGTACGCAAGAACGCCATATCAAATAGTGGGCGTTGACGCCGATTACACAGCGGATGATTTACGTAGATCGCTCAGAACTAACGGTATGCGTCTTCATCCAGACCGCCATCCCAATGATCCCCAAGCTGAAGCTGCGTTCCAAGAATATATGTATGCCCATGATATATTGTCAGATGCTGACATGCGTGAAGCCTGGGACCTTGGAGGTTATGAGGCATTCGATAACTCTCATTGGAGAAAGATATTAGAACGGCGTCGCCGAAGCCCACTTTATCTCATGAGGGAGTTTATGCGAGGGGCCCACGATTTCAGTGGTATGGGGATTGTTCCTCAAGATGCCAGTGAAATAGCCCTGCAAGGTATGCGTGTCGCGGCTCAAATTACTGTGGGCGCCATGCACATGACCGATTTCTGGATGGGCATGATGTGTCCCTATTGGCGTTTAGGCGAACGACAAGGGCAACCCGTTCGGGCCATAGCGGCTTCCGAGGCTCGTTTCCACTAATACACCAGGAAATCGCGGTTTCTTTCTTCCATAGACACCATCTAAAATATTGGCAAAAATGGCCCAAATACATAGGAATGGGCCCATGAAAACGCTTGCCGATATTCGATCGACGTTTCTGAATTTTTTTGCCGCCCAAGGGCACACAATCGTGGAATCGAGCTCGCTGGTGCCGCGCAATGACCCAACGCTGATGTTTACGAACTCGGGCATGGTGCAATTTAAAAATGTTTTCACAGGTGCTGAGCAGCGGCCCTATAAGCGGGCGACAACGGCGCAAAAATCAGTGCGCGCTGGCGGTAAGCATAATGATTTAGAAAATGTTGGCTACACAGCGCGGCATCATACGTTTTTCGAAATGCTCGGAAATTTTTCGTTCGGCGATTATTTTAAGCCCGACGCCATCGAGTTTGCTTGGACACTTGTCACAAAACATTTCGGCCTGCCCAAAGATAAATTGCTGGTCACGGTCTACCATGAAGACAACCAAGCCGCCGATCTATGGAAAAAGATAGCCGGGATCTCGAGTGATAAAATAATTCGGATACCTACTGACGCTAATTTCTGGCGTATGGGAGAAACTGGACCCTGCGGACCATGTTCTGAAATATTTATCGATCAGGGCGACAAGCTGCAAGGCGGACCGCCGGGTAGCCCTGATGAAGACGGCGATAGATTTTTAGAGTTTTGGAATCTTGTTTTTATGCAATTTGAGGAACAACCGGGTGGCAAGCGCATTGATCTGCCTAAACCATCTGTTGATACCGGCATGGGCCTTGAACGTATGGCCGCCATTATGCAAGGGGTCTATTCCAACTATGATATTGATCTGTTCCGGGCCATCATTGGAGCGATTGCTGAGCTGGTCAAAATTGATCCAGAAGGATCACAAAAACCGTCGTTTCGTGTCATAGCCGATCATCTTCGGGCGACATCGTTTCTCATAGCCGATGGGGTTCTACCGAGCAATGAAGGTCGTGGTTATGTTTTACGCCGTATTATGCGCCGTGCCATGCGTCATGCCCATATGTTGGGTGCGAAGGAGCCCTTGATCTATCGCTTGGTGGCCGAGCTTGTTCGCCAGATGGGCGCTGCTTATCCGGAACTTATCCGGGGAGAGCCTCTGATAACTGAAACCCTTAAGCTGGAAGAATCGCGCTTCAAACAAATGCTGGAAAGGGGTCTTAAACTTTTGGATGAAGAAACCGGAAAGTTGAAAAAAGATCAAACCTTGCCAGGCGACGTAGCCTTTAAGCTTTATGATACCTTCGGTTTTCCTTTAGACCTCACGCAGGACGTGCTGCGGGGCAGAAATCAGAAAGTTGATGTTTCCGGCTTTGAGGCTGCTATGGCTAAGCAAAAGGCAGCGGCCCGGGCCGCATGGGCAGGTTCTGGCGATACCGGAACGGCTAAATTGTGGTTTGAGCTGCGCGACGAATTGGGCGCAACAGATTTTCTTGGCTACAGTACTGAAAAAGCGGAAGGACAAGTGACAGCTTTGGTGCGAAACGGCGCTCGCGTGGCTGATGCTAAATCAGGAACAGATGTCGAGATTATCGTCAATCAAACACCGTTTTATGCCGAATCTGGTGGTCAGGTCGGCGATACGGGTCTGATGACGACGTCAAGTGGCGCTAAAATAAAAATTACCGATACACAAAAGGAAGCCGATACGGTCTGGGTGCATCACGGTCATGTAGAATCTGGGCCCATCAAAACGGGCGATGTGATCGTTATGCAGGTGGATGGTGAGCGGCGCGCCCGTATTCGTGGCAATCATTCAGCCACACATTTGTTGCATGAGGCATTGCGCCGCAAATTAGGAACACATGTAACCCAAAAAGGGTCTTTGGTTGCTTCTGATCGTTTACGTTTTGATTTCAGCCAGCCGACGCCCATTGCAGCAGACGCCTTAGCGGAGATCGAGGCTGAGGTGAATAAGCGTATCCGCCTCAACGAAGAAGTCATTACGCGCCTTATGTCGCCCCAAGAGGCAACGGCCGAAGGTGCGATGGCTCTGTTTGGCGAAAAATACGGTGATGAAGTGCGTGTCCTCTTTATGGGTGGACGCGAAGAAAAGCATGACAAAGTCCATGACAAGGGCCGAGATTATTTTTCGGTAGAGCTATGCGGTGGTACGCATGTCAAGCGCACTGGCGATATTGGCGTCTTTAAAATTGTCTCGGAAAGCGCTGTATCGGCTGGCGTGCGACGCATTGAAGCCTTAACGGGTCCTGGGGCTCTTGCCTGGTTTGGTGATCAAGAAAAAATATTACGTCAGGCGGCAGATGTCCTTAAGGCCTCGCCGTCAGATGTACCTCATAGAGTAGCCCAACTTGTTGAGGAGCGTAAAAAACTGGAGCGTGAGGTTGGCGATTTGCGGCGTCAAGTGGCTTTGGGCGGAAGCAGTGCTTCGTCAAATGTCTCTGAGGCACCAAAACAGGTTAATGGCATCAATTTTGTTAGTCGTGTGCTTTCAGATATTCCTGCCAAAGATTTAAAGCCGATGGCCGATGCCTTTAAAACACAAATAAAGTCAGGTGTAATTGTTCTGATCTCAGGTTTCGAGGGTAAAGTCTCACTCGTTGTGGCTGTTACTGATGATCTCATGAAGCGTTTTAGCGCCGTCGATCTTGTTAAAGTTGGCGCCGAAGCCGTAGGCGGTAAGGGCGGCGGTGGGAGGCCCGATATGGCTCAGGCTGGAGGCTCTGATGTAACTTCTATGTCAAAGGCAATATCGGCAATTGAGCGGGCGCTCGAAGATAAGGTAAAAGCTGCTTAATTTTGCTGGTTGCGTTCGATATTAATCGTCACCAACGTAATGAGGGCCACGACGCCAATGAGAGCCGCTATCACGGCTGGCCTAAAGCCTATGAATAGAAATGCTGCTGTACATCCTGCCGTCGTTATCAACTCGATTATTAAATAGCGAACGCTAATAAGTGCCCCGCAATGACTGCATTTGCCCCCCTCAATTAGCCAAGAAAATACAGGAATTAGATCGCGTGGTCTCAAGGGCGTATGGCAATGCGTACAGTGTGATGGCGGATGTATAATAGAGAGCCGTCGCGGTACGCGGTAACTAAGCATAGTCGTAAAACTGCCAAGAATGAGGCCGAGCACAAGACCTACAAATAATCGTACCCAAATTTCATTAAGGAGAAGATCGTTCGTCATTTTATTTCACCTCTTTTATTATACCATGCTTTAGCAACCATCCAAAGCAGCGCCAAAGGCGGGGATGCTCTAGCGAGGGAAATTTAGATATAATTTCATTAATCTTTGTTGTTCCGGCATTACGAATAACGGTGATTAAATCAAGCATCATTTCTTTGCTCATGAGCATCTCTGGGACAAAGAAGTTCATTTCGTGCCTGAATACAACGTTGATCTCATCAGTATTTAATTGTGTGCACACACGCGTATCCAGAGAAAGTGTGGCGCTCGAAAATCCTCGAAACATTTGCCATGGATTAGGATAGGCAGGATGCACGGCCGGCCAGTTTTTAGGTATTACTTCTGTCTTCGCGCAGGCTTGTCGCTTCTGCGCTAACTCCTGCCATAAATTTTCATAAGCCTTAATTATAGTCTTCCAATCGTAGGTCCTTCGAGCTTGCTGGCGCGCGCTTTCGCCCATACGCATACGTTTTTCATCATCATTTGCGAGATTTTGAAAGGCCTCAGCGCAGCGCTCGATATCAACGGCCGTGGATTGTACGGTAGCCGTCAAATAAACCCCGTGATTGCCTACATTATAATACATCTCGGCAATTTCTTGACCGGCCGAAGGAGGTGGTATCAGTGTAGGTATCAGATACCCGTCTTGCCCATCGCGAACGCTATCACGATAGCCATTCCAGTCGCTGATAACAGATGGCAAGCCGCTGGCCATAGCCTCAATCGGCGTTAGTCCAAAACTTTCTTGAATATTATCGATAAGAGACGTGAAAATGTCGGCGCAAGCCCACAAACCATCAGGGAAACGCGGGTCATTGTTCATAATAAAATCAACTTGAACAGTTGCGCATATGTCCGCAATGAGTTTTCGGAAATGAGTTTCCATATCCTGTGGTTTAAAATAACCCATCATGACGAGACGTAACTTTCGTTTACTCCTTTTTGCGGCGCGCTCTGCCGCAAGCAGGAGAGGTAGTGGGTGAGCTTTGGTAGCGAAACTCAACCTTCCCACAAATAAAATAATAATTTCGTCAGGAGCTGCATTTAGTGCTTGTCGTTGAGCGGCTCTTTTGTCTTTTGTTGTGATACGAAGAAACTTTTCTGTATCGATGCCCAAAGGGATAACGGGTGTTTGCACCGGACAGCGAAACGAACTCCCAAAACGTTGATTAAGGTAATCTTCATGGATCTGCCATAGTCTTTGCACAGCATCACGAATGGCCTTTGATGGGCATATCAGGGCATCGGTCGCATCGCTGGGTGCTGTGCACAAGTCGCTGACCACGCGCGCGATACGTTCACCGCTCATGGTATGGATAAGTCCACAAGTGGCGAAACCACGGCCTTGTAGCTGTGTTCGCTGCCAGACGAGGTCTGTAATCAATGGATCAGGACGGAAAAGGCATGTGATAGGTTCAAGATTGTGTTTGGGGAAATGTGCATTTAGTCCGACAACGCGATTATCGACATCAATTCCGCTGGCAAGTGCAAGCGCTTTGAAATGCTCGAAACTGGGCATATCGATGGGCCGACAAATAAATTTCTCCTGCTGCCCATATTTAAACCAGGCCACCAAGAGGTTGTTGACCGCGACATCAAGACCGTAAATTTCATTGTCGTTTTGTCCTGATGTGGGGCGGGCGTATTGGATACAGACGGTCATGGGGGATTATTTTGAGATGTCATTAAGCGACTTACCAATTTTGTATATATTCCAAAATTATCATAGGTATTCCGTTCGATCCGTAGAGGAAGTGCGATCAAGCAGCGCCACTCGCCTTTTTGGGTGTTTGTAACTTGGCAATTGTAGCCGTCGTACTTTGCCCCTCGACTAGATTGGCGAGTATAACTTGCCCCCCCCAGCTTTGTACGATGTCGCCACCAACAACTTGATCCATTTTGTAATCGGCGCCCTTGACCAATACCGACGGTCGGATGGCCTTAATGAGTGTCAGCGGTGTATCTTCACTGAATATAACAACCTGATCGATATCGGTGAGTGATGCTAAAACGGCGGCGCGGGCATTCTCATTCTGTATAGGACGGTTTTCGCCCTTCAACCGCTTCACTGAAACATCGCTGTTCAATCCAATAATGAGACGATCACAGGCCGCTCTTGCTTGCCGTAGAAGAGATAAGTGCCCGGGGTGCAATAAATCAAAAACGCCATTGGTAAATCCAACTTTCAGCCCCTGTTTTCGCCAACGCTCCGCTGTTTCTGTGGCCTCGGCTAGGCTGACGATCTTTTGTTCGCTCTGGCGTGTCTGATCGTGAACGAGTTCACGTGCTAGCTCATCACGCGTGACGGTAGCCGTCCCGATTTTTCCGACAACAATAGAGCCTGCAATGTTGGCCAAGGCCGCACCATCAGCCGAGGACAAACCGCCGGCAAGCGCCAGAGCCATTGTCGATACGACGGTATCGCCGGCACCTGAGACGTCGTAAACTTCACGGGCTGTTGCATGGAAATGCTGAGCTGGTTTGCCCTTAAGAACGAGGCACACCCCGTCACTACCAAGCTTCGCCAGAATGCCCTCAAGTTCATATCGATCGATCAGTTGTCGTGCTGCTTTTTCGGCATCTTCGACGGTACGTATTGACGTCAAGGTTGCATCCGCCAATTCACGACGGTTGGGCGTTAGCATGGTAGCCCCGAAGTAGCGGCTAAAATCCCTACCTTTTGGATCGATAAGAATAATACGATTAGCTTCCTTAGCCAGCTTAATGGCTTCTTTGACGACAACGTCACTGAGGACGCCTTTTGCATAGTCTGAAAGAATAACGACCGTGCTGCTGTCAATAGAGCCGCGCAAACGTAAAAGCACCTGTTTTTCCATGTCGGCCGAAATAGACTGACTGACCTCATGATCGGCGCGCAACAGTTGCTGGCCATCGGCAACATAACGGGTTTTAAGTGTTGTAGGTCGCGAACTATCGGTAAGCAGATAAGATGTCACTTGTGGCAACGAGGTTATCTGTTTCGCTATATCGTAACCGGCCTGGTCTTGGCCGATAACGCCAATAAGATCGACATGACCACCAAGGGCAGCAATATTGCGCACGACGTTTCCGGCACCGCCCAGTGTCACGGCTTCGCGTTGAATGCGCAAAACGGGTATCGGTGCTTCCGGCGAGATGCGTTCGACTTGCCCATATATATAGCGATCAAGCATGACGTCGCCCACACAAAGCACGCGGTGTTCGGCTAACTTTTCAAGTGAAGAGAGGAGGTGTGCGTACATCATATATCCATCAGAGATATTTATCGGGTGCCGCCAGGTAGTTCTGGACGTACAATTTGATGCCTTCTTCGAGACCGGTAAAGGGGGCTGTATAGCCTACACTACGTAGTTTACCCATATCGGCTTCGGTAAAATATTGATATTTATCGCGTAAAGTCTCAGGCATATCCCTGTATTTTATAAGAGGTGCTTGGCCGGCGGCCTGATAAACAGCCATCGCCAAGTCTGCAAAGCTACGCGCCTTGCCGGTACCGAGGTTAAACAGGCCATTAATTTTCGGATGTTCAAACAGCCATAGCATCACATTAACGCAATCACCAACCCAGATAAAATCACGCAGCTGGCCACCATCTTCAAAATTCGGGTTATGTGACTTAAAGAGAGGAAAAGGCTCAGAGCGTTGCGTATAGGGAAAAATCTGTTCGGCAACAGACCTTTGTCCGCCTTTATGATATTCGTTAGGACCAAAGACGTTAAAAAATTTTAGGCCAATGCACTGTGCCGGCATTTCCGTGCCACGTGATTTTTGCCGCGCGACCCATCGATCAAATAAATGTTTGCTCCACCCATAAGGATTAAGCGGTCGCAACTGGCCTAAGCCTTCGATGCTTTCATCGTCTTTAAATCCTGCGGTTCCACTGCCATAAGTGGCTGCCGATGAGGCGTAAATGAATTGCGTACGCATTTCCCGGCTCCATAGCCATAGCTTCCGGCTGAGGCGGAAATTTGTCTCGATAATGAGATCAACATTGGTTTCAGTTGTTGACGATATGGCGCCCATATGAAAAATAGCCTCTATGTCGCTACCATAGTTCGCCAAGAAATCATTCAATTGCTCAGGTGTAATAATAGCTTCCAGATCACGTTTGGCTATATTGCGCCATTTATCTTCGGACTCTAACCAGTCGCAAACCACGACGCGTTCGCCGCGTCCATCAAGGGCTGCGACGAGATTGGACCCGATAAAGCCTGCACCACCGGTAACGATGATCATGGTTATGGTACTCCTGAATTCCGAAACGTTAATAGACCCGCTTGACTTAGGTTTGACAAGTGCGTTGAGTACGCCTGATTTTAAAGTGTTAGGGAGCAGTATATGAAACGTGCCCTCGTCTTTCCAGGGCAGGGAAGCCAGGCGGTTGGTATGGGGCAAGCCTTAGCTGGAGCCTTTACCGAGGCGCGCGATGTGTTTCAAGAAATTGATGAAGCGCTAAGCCAAAACTTAACCCGGCTGATGTTTGATGGCCCCGCCTATGATCTGAAACTTACCGAAAATGCTCAACCGGCGCTCATGGCTGTTAGCCTCGCCGTAATACGCGTGCTTGATAAGCAAGGCGGTTTTAACTTGCCAAACGCCGCCCAATTTGTGGCTGGCCATAGCCTTGGTGAATATTCGGCTTTGTGTGCGGCTGGTAGTTTCAGTGTTGCTGACACGGCTAAGCTACTTAAAAAGCGTGGGCTTGCGATGCAGCAAGCTGTGCCGTTGGGTGTTGGATGCATGGCAGCGCTTATTGGCGTTGATCTTGATACGGCGCAGGAAATTGCTAAAGCAGCGGCGCAGGGCGAAGTATGTACCGCAGCCAATGATAATGCACCCGGACAAATCGTCATCAGTGGACATATGGCAGCTGTTGATCGAGCGATCACACTTGCGGCTGAACGCGGTTTTAAACGCAGCATTAAATTGCCCGTGAGCGCACCTTTTCACTGTTCTTTGATGCAACCTGCGGCCGATGTCATGCAAAAAGCTTTAGAATCGGTCGCTCTTAAGGCGCCCTGCGTGCCTTTGGTTGCTAATGTAACGGCAGAGGCTACGAGCAACGTTGAAGAGATAAGAGATCTGTTGGTCAAACAGGTTACGGGTTCTGTCCGCTGGCGCGAATCTGTACTTTACATTAGATCCCAAGGCATTGAACAATTGGTCGAATGCGGGGCGGGGGCTGTGCTTACAGGTCTAACCAAGCGCATCGACAAGGATCTAACGGCACTAGCCTTACAGTCACCGGAAGACATCGAGAATTTTCTTAAAACAAGGTAATCACACATGTTTAATCTTACAGGCAAAAATGCGCTCGTTACCGGTGCTTCAGGAAGCTTAGGCAATGCTATTGCACGCTCTCTCCATGCGCAAGGCGCCAAAGTCGTTCTCTCCGGCACGAAGATGGATGCCCTTGAGACTTTGCACGCTTCATTGGGTGAGCGCAGTTTTATTGCAGCGGGCAATCTTACCGATCCAAGCGTACCCCTTCTCATGCTCAAGGAAGCGGAATCTAAGTTGGGTGGTGGCGTTGACATTCTTATCAATAATGCAGGATTAACGCGGGATGGTTTGGCTTTGCGCATGAAGGACGAGGACTGGGATACAGTTCTAAATGTAAACTTATCGGCAGCCTTCCGTCTAACCAGAGCCTCATTAAAAGGAATGATGAGCCGCCGCTGGGGGCGCGTGATCAATATCACATCAATCGTTGGTGTTACGGGTAATGGGGGGCAAGCGAACTACGCAGCTTCTAAGGCCGGATTAATTGCTATGAGTAAATCTTTGGCCCAGGAAATGGCACCACGCAGTGTTACCGTGAACTGTATAGCTCCAGGCTTTATCGCTTCTGCCATGACAGAAGTGTTGACGGATGATCAAAAGCAGAAAATTTTATCCGTCATTCCCTCTGGCCATATGGGTGAAGGCAAAGATGTGGCCGCGGCGGCTGTGTTTTTGGCGAGCGAGGAAGCGGGTTATATTACAGGACAAACCTTGCACGTGAATGGCGGTATGGCGATGATTTAGCGCCAGTCATGCTGTCACTCGGGGGTACGACCTGCCGTTGTAGATAAGCAGTTTGTCTGATCTGTGATGCCGGCCAAGTTTTCGATGGAGCCATGTTTGTCAGAGAGCGTTGTTCCACAGACATAACTATCCGTCATTCCAAAAAATACAATGGAGTCTGTTGATGGTAGTCCGCTGTACGATGTCAAATTTGGATAAAGATTTGAATTGCTAATCTCATTGTTTTCTAAAAATACGTCTCGAGCCGAACCTATACCAATCGCTGAACCATACGTATTGCTGATGGTATTGTGTGATATCATAATTTTCTGAAAGACCGCGGAGGCGATATTGGTTCCACTCTGATTGTCTATTGCCTGAATGGCTGGATTCTGGAGGCCAGACCACTGCATATTATTGTAGTCAATCACTAAATTACTTGACCCAAATCCTTCCCCAATATCATCAAACGCGAGATTTCCAAGGGTGTTATAGATAAATGTGTTGTTACTAACCAATCCATAAGGCGCACTGATAAGAAGTCCATGACCGCGGTTTGCATAATTCTTATTACCAGCAATTACATACCGCGCCGCGGCTTCTTTGGTAAGATCAGAGTAATAATCAATGCTGGTAAGTTTACCAACAGTTTTTGTGCAGTCACCTGACGTACAGTTTTCAAGCGTTATCGTCCATGGACTTGTCGAACCATTACTCATCTGACATGGTGCATTCATAGCTGCGACCTCAGCTGTGTCAATGTAGACTGTATTTTGGTCAAAGAAAGCAACTTTATCGCCCACAAGTGGCTGATCTCCCATATTTAAGTCGCTACAATGTGTTGGTGGAATTAGAATGGTGACTTCCTTGTTGGCGGTGTCGATATTTTTGACGACAGGACCACTCCCAAAGGGCTGCGGGGTGCCGTGAAGATCGATGGCATCATCGCCCTGATAGGCTATTTCGTTATTCTCAATGATAACGTCACCTTGCATCTGCCCAAACAGCAGGGCAGCACCGGTCACAGAGATTGGCCTGTTTCCCGAGCGCGTAATGGTTGAATTCGCCAGACGGAACCCTCGATAGCCACCATTGTTACTTATACTAATCCCGTTGCCTGGACTGGACAGCATGGTCATATTCTCGATGTCGACGTCGTTCGAGCTAATGATACTAATAGCGCCACTAATTACAGTAAGGTATCTGACGACGACTTGAGCACCGAGAGGAAAGTAATCAAAGTTAGCACAGCCGTTATAGAAACTGCAGTCGGATGAATTTGTACTCGCAACAACACCACAATTCTGTGCCCCTGCTTTTCCATAAGCTGTCGGGAAGCATGAATAAACTTGTGGATATGAAGTCGTCGTCGTGACGCCATCGGTGGTTGTCGATGTAACCGACTGTTGGCCTATATAGGTCGGCGGGTTCGCACCGAAAACGAAGTAGACCTCATCCGCAGCATTATTATTGCCTGCCGCGTAAGCAAAATGGCCAAGATCGGGACTACCGGTTGTTCCCGGTACCCATGTATTGACAACTTGGACTTGTGGATAATTGCCGGTTGCAGATGCGGTCAAAAAATCAGCGTTCATGGCCGTCACGGGATATTGTGGATCGATGGCCAAAGCTTGATGACCGGGCGCCTTAGGATCAGGAATAATAGTTCCCAAAACAGCGACCTGGAGCCAGGGGTAATCGACCGTAAAATTCTTGAGACGAATTCGATTGACGAATCCGATAGCAATACCAATCGTAGGTCCATTAAAAATCAATTTGGATCCGTCAAAGTCAATCTCCAGATCCTCTAAAGGGTATCCCAATGGATAACAGAACATCTCATTATTTGGACAAGGTTGAGGTCCCTGCCAACTTTGATTAAGCCACCATTGTGGCCCAATCGCCCAATCAGCACTACATTGTGAAGGATTGGCGGCACTACATATGGTGGAAGTAGGCGACATGGCAGAGCCACTAAAATAATAAACGCCAGGCGGAACCGCAATTCGATGATAACCTTTGTTCACAGCGTAATTCACAATCCAGGGAAAATAGTTGTCGGGTGTGTTTGGAACACCCGGAGAGCCTATTATGGGCGCGTGCCAGGTCGTGGCATTGCTAATACCCTGTGGCCCCTTAACCAAGACATCCACTGTCCTGCCGTTAGGCGCCGTGAAACTTTGCTGGGTGTCGGTACTCGCATCATAAGATAAGCCAGATGACGTAGGTATGATCTCTGAATAAACAAAATTAGCGGCGCAAGAAGCCGTCGTTCCACCGTTGCTGCCTGTACAGCTCCATTTCCATGGTGCTTCACTCGCCCCGGCACTCGTGACTGCAGAAGCCGTACCCGAGAGGCAGAGACCTGTTGTTGGCGCTACGGTGATGTTAGCTTCATTGATGGGGTTGCAAACGCCGTCAATAGGGGCAGGGGGCGATGCCGCATTAGCAAGATTGTTGAGCACCAAATATCCCAATAACACACTTATATATAAAAAATATTTTTTCCTGAGCATGATTTACCTTATAAAAAATAATGTGACGTAGCTCATTATCAAAAGGCATACGCAATAATGGAAGTGTCAGTATAATAGCTATATAATCTTATTAAATATTAAACTGCGACCAATGAACGAGACTTCTAAGTTTTTAATTCTAGGTAGGGCTCAAGCACTCGAAAAATGACTTTACCCTTTTTCTGCTGTACGGGGGTTTTTCAGTGAAATGCGTAGATATTAATCTCTCATTAGCCATGTCTTAAATGTCTTTTTAGCTTTGTGCTCCTATTATTGGACGGACAAGTGATATTAGAAATTTAGTTGGCATTTTATGTATCTGACGCGTGGCAGTCATTTTGTTGGAATAGCCGGGGTGGTGGCGCTAAAGGCTAGGCGCTCGTCTAAACGCAAGCGAAACGGCTTGCTTACCAAAACAACGGAACTGAAAGACAGCGATTACAATATTATACAGACGTTGTTGGACAGAAAAAATTCTCATTATTGTCCGCAAACATTCAGTGATGGCGATAAGGTTGCGCTCGTCATTGAAGGCGGAGGTTTGTCAGGGGCTATTACCGGTGGTCTCGTTACAGCTATTCATGATCTTGGGTTAACTGAATCATTCGATGCCATATTTGCGAGCTCTTCAGGCGTGCCAGCGGCCGCCTATTTGTTGGCAGGCACACCAGAGATCGGTGCGACAATTTTTCCAGAAGACTTAGTCGATGGTCGATTTCTAAATTTGAAACGCCTGACAAAGTATTACGCGCGAAAAATAGGCCAAGAACCACCGGCCATGGATTTGGACTACATTTTCGGTATACTTGATGGCACGGGTGTTCGTAATGATAAAACGCTTGATGTCAATAAAGTAATAAATAGTCGCGTACCACTCAAGATCGTCGTGAGCGATCTTGACGAGCGCCGCGCAAAAATAATCGAGGGTTTTAAATCGCGCGAGGAGTTTTTGATGTATATGCGCGCCAGCTGCCTCGTTCCTGGCACGGCCGGCCGGCCGATACGTGATGCCAAAGGACATCGCCTCGTCGACGCCAAAATTACGCGTTTCAATCCTGTGCAACATGCGCTTGACGAAGGCTATAATAAAATCCTGTTACTCTCGCCGCGCCCGGAAGGCAGCCGTCTTTGGCCTAAGGGCGTGAAGGGTAGATTGATGGATAAGATGGCTATCCACTTAATCAGATTGGTTGCTGACAGCTATCACGAAGGCCGGGAATTCGTCCGCCTTGCCAAAGACGGGGCGCGCATCAATGAAGCTGAAGTAGCTGCGGCAACTTGTGACCAACGTGTCATGTTCTTGGGATTGCCATCCAATCATCGCCGGATTTTATCAACCGAAATGAATGCCAAAGTCCTCCAAAAAGCCATGCTGACGGCTTAT
>JABDFY010000025.1 GCA_013286365.1 Alphaproteobacteria bacterium | reverse complement strand
CCGCCGAAGCTGAAGCTCATCATAAGCAATTTTTCAGCCTTATAAATTTAAGGGCTGCCAACAAAGTTTATCAAGCCAGTGGCGGCCAAGGTCAGTTCATAAAGGCAATCCGTAAGTTGGCCGACGATGGCGGCACCGATGACCAAAAAGTTTTGCTTATTGCCGTTCTCGCTCATTCCTACGCAACTCAGCTTGGTCTCGATCCAGCCAAATTCAGTGTAGCTTTTTTCAAAGGAAATCCTGCTCTGCTTGGGCTCCAAAGTGAAGGCAAAGTTGCTGTAAATATAGACAGCGCCGCGTGGAGAAATAAATTTGCTCAAGTCGTCAACACGATTGCGCATGAAACATATCATGCCTACGACGAACAAAGAGCTACCTGGTATGCCGAAGGCAAATTGAAAGAAGGCGATGCGGGCTATCTACTCGGCAAGGCTGCCTACATTAATTCTCAAAGCTATGACAGCTCTAAAGGCGATGCTGCAAGCCATAGAAAATACGAGCAAGGCCATCTTGAAGTTGGCGCCAATCTCGTTGGCAATCGTTTTGGTCATACAGCTGAAACTGCTCAACCAAAAGTTGTTGCAGGTATATTATGGACAGCGGGCGTTAGAGAATTCACGCTGCCAAGGGGCGCGGCAAATGATGATGACCCCAACCAGCCTCGTCCTCCAGGCCCCTTAGCTCATCGTCAAATAAGTCCGCCTGAATATAGGTTTGCCACATAAGCTAATTGATCAAACCTTGTGTTTTTCAAAACCAGACCTTTCAAAGAGGCCTGGTTTTTTCTTTATGGGCTTATCTGGTTATACCGCGGCGCATAGCAAGAGACCGGCGGCGTCAAACCAAACGTCCTTCTCTTCATTCCTGCTGGTACCTAAGCTTTCGCAGCGAAGCTGCGTCAGGCGGTTATGGTGGAGCCAAGGGGGATCGAACCCCTGACCTCGACAATGCCATTGTCGCGCTCTCCCAGCTGAGCTATGGCCCCTTTGGGGAAACAGAATGCAAAAGACAATATCAGATTTTGGTTAGGTTGGTGATATACCTTTTCCCAATCCGTAACTTGTCTTCCGGATTATGCTTCTTCTTCAACCTCGACAACTTCCTCGACGACGTCTTCGCCAAGCTCTTCCGCGTCTTCGATGACAGCTTCCTCAACTTCGTCACCAGCAGCGACCGGGATATCTTCGACTACTTCCTCGGGTACAGCTTCAGGTGCTACTTTTTTGACTTCTGCCCCACGGCCACGACGTGTTTTTAATAATGCATCAGGATCAAACGCAGTGCCACAACTTGGGCATACGGGCGGATTCTTTTTCATATCGTAATAACGGGTGCCACATGACGGGCATATACGTTTTAGTCCCCATTCCGCTTTAGCCACTCTTTTGTCTCCTTTGACTTACGATTCTGAGCTTATAATTTACTCACAGATACTCAATATCCAGGTGCCCTTAAGGCGCAGTCCTCTTACACGATTTGCCGCCCCTGTCAAACGTCGCGGCAAAGGGTTGAAGATCAGGCGCCAAAATATCAGCAAGACGCGCGGGCTGGGGGTAACCCCTAGCCCTTGGCCCCCGACCCCTGTTAGAAGAAACCATGACAAATCCGCTCCTCCCTCAGCCACTTATCTCCCGTTCCAGTGGCGTACTCAACGGCAACATTACGCCCCCCGGCGATAAAAGCATCTCCCACCGCGCCATCATGCTGGGTGGCATAGCCAAAGGCACAACAAGCATACGGGGGTTACTTGAGGGCGAGGATGTCTTGCGCACCATCGCCGCCCTGAAATCGCTGGGAGCGCTCATTAGAAAGGAAGGCAATGTTTGGCACATTGAAGGGGTGGGCGTTGGAAATCTTCGACAGCCCACCGAAACACTCGATATGGGCAATAGCGGTACAGCGGCACGTTTGCTGATCGGATTGCTGTCTACCTACCCGTTCTCCAGTACATTTATCGGTGATGCTTCGCTGAGCAAACGACCAATGGGTCGCATAACTATGCCCCTATCTGCCATGGGTGCTAAATTTAAAAGCGAACATAAAGACTGTCTGCCTTTGACCGTTATTGGCGCTCTAGAGCCCAAAGCCATCACGTATCAGTTGCCCGTAGCCTCGGCGCAAGTAAAATCCGCCATTCTTTTGGCGGGGCTTAATACGGAAGGCCTCACGTGCGTGATAGAAACAGCACCGACGCGCGATCACTCCGAACATATGCTGAAGCATTTTGGTGCAAATATTTCAGTTCAGCCCCATGGCGACAATGCAGAGATTATTTCTCTCGTCGGGAAATCTCATTTGCAGGGACAAGAAATTACCGTTCCAGCCGATCCAAGTTCTGCAGCTTTTCCCATCGTGGCCGCGTTGTTGCGTCCTGGCTCAAGCATAACCTTGCATAACATCGGTATGAACCCACGGCGCACTGGACTTATCCGCACACTCATCGAGATGGGTGCAAATATAACGCTGCACAATCAACACAACGAAGGCGGAGAACCTGTCGCTGATATTTCAGTTGCCGGCAGTGAGCTGAGAGGTGTCGTCGTCCCAGCTGATCGCGCTCCCAGCATGATCGATGAATATCCAATCCTTGCTATCGCCGCATCCTGTGCCCAAGGACCAACCAAAATGCTTGGACTTGGTGAACTGCGTGTCAAGGAAAGCGACCGCCTAAGCCTTGTTGCAACTGGCTTAAGGCGTTGTGGCGTAAATGTTGAAATCGAGGGCGACGATTTGATCGTTCATGGCATGGGGAAACCTCAAGGCGGTGCCACAATCGAAACTTCAATGGATCACCGCATTGCCATGAGTTTTCTCGTCCTTGGTTGCGTCACTCGCAAACCCATTCAGATCGATGATGGTAGCTTTATTGCTACGAGTTTCCCTAGCTTCATTGAAACAATGAATGGACTTGGGATGGTAATTGAAAACGCATAATCATAAATAAATCTACTCAATAAACATGCGCCCCCCCTGCAAGCCATAGGGCTGTGGGTTGATAAAAATCAACAATATGTGAACGCTTGCCTATTACCATTAGGAAGTTCGTGGCTTACCGGTTCAGCGCCTTGCGGTCTTAATTCACTTATAATTTCTCGAATCTTTCCGATACATGCTTCTACATTTTTTCCTAGATACCCAACGCTAACATCTGGACGACCCGAAGTCCTTATTTGCATGCCCTGCAGCAACGAAAAGCCTTTGCTGACAGAGTAAAAATGTCTCACGTCTTCCCTTAGATACGCGACTGAAAATAAATCCAGACCAGTCTCATGTGTGCCTACGAATGTTTTGTCGAGAAATACAGCTCTTAGTTTTGGCGCTTCACGTATTCTGCTTAGAGCAAAATCAAACTCAGATGCTAAAATGACCTCGATATTACCGCTCATTGCCACAGCACCAGCATTTGATTTCATAGAAAGATTAAAATCATCAGAGCTCAAAAGAGCCTCGAGGACTTTTGGCACATACTCGTCATCGGCGACGAGTATTGTAAATGCATGAGTGCGCGAACCTATCACGATCAATCTAACCAATATTATAAAAAATATTGAATATCTGCTGCGTCTTTATGTTTGCATCTATTATAGCTATACCAGAAGCTTACCGCTAATTACTTAGCCAATTTACTTTCTGGACGATTTTCCTAAAACAGGAAAATTGATAAATCAGGCTCTTGGCAATTGATTGGTTAACAATGACTAGCCAGCACGTATTCGAGTTCGTATAAAGCCCCATGACTGGTCCTGCCATTATCATCGCGATCGACGGCCCTTCCGCCAGTGGTAAGGGTACTATTGCACGCAAACTCGCAGCACATTTTGACTTTGCCTGGCTCGACACAGGTCTTCTTTATCGCGCTGTTGGATTAGCTGTAATCCGCTCAGGCTCTGATCCGGCCGATATCGATGCCGCAACAACGGCCGCACGCGCGCTTATTAACAGCGCCATGATTACGAAATCTTTCACCGAAGCCGAGCTACGCAGCGATATCGCCTCTGTGGCGGCCTCAAAGGTTGCTGCTGTCCCTGCCGTTCGCACAGCGTTATTGCAGTTCCAGAAAGACTTCTGCACCCACCCACCGGAGGGCAAAAAAGGTGCGGTTTTAGATGGCCGCGATATAGGCACAGTTATTGCCCCTCAAGCCCCTGTAAAGATTTATGTAACCGCCAGCACCAAAGCCCGCGCCGAGCGTCGGTTTAAGGAGTTGCAGCAAAAGGATGAACATGTTACTTACGCGGCCGTCCTTAAGGATATGGAAGAGCGCGATGCCCGTGATGTTTTAAGGGTTGCCGCTCCGGCAAAACCGGCCGAAGACGCCGTCATTCTCGATACATCGAATATGACAGTGGATAAAGCTTTTGCTGAAGCGCTCAAAATCACACGGCAAAAGTTGGGCTAGTTCTGTACTTCGAGGATCGCTGGCATGGTGCTGGCAACGGATGAGAAGACCAAGATCGTCGGGCCCTGCTTTCAGCCCACATCAGAGGTACTTGTTCGCAAACCGCAGAAGGCCAATAAAGGGCCGAAAGAGAAAGCAAGCAGAGCCTAGGGTTTTATTAAACCGCGCTCTGCATATTAGTCATGAAAGAGAAAAAACCAATGGCACGCAGTGCAACCCAAAAACGCGCCCCGTCTGAGCGCGCGCCTAAGTCTGCCTCTAAAGAACCAGCCAATATGCCACCCGCCTCACATTCCGGCGAAAGTTTTGCCGCGATGCTCGAAGAATCGTTTGGCGGAAAAGGCAGTCTTGAGGGAAGCGTCATCAAAGGTAGCGTTGTTGCTATTGAAAACGATTTTGTTCTCATTGATGTAGGTTTGAAATCCGAAGGCCGCATCGCTTTGCGTGAATTTTCTATTGGTGGCCAAGCGCCTGAATTAAAGGCCGGCGATGTTGTCGAAGTCTTCCTTGAGCGTATGGAAGATCGGAATGGCGAGGCCATGCTATCGCGCGAAAAAGCCAAGCGTGAAGAAAGCTGGACACTACTTGATAAGTCTTTCAAAGAAGGCAGCCGCGTTACCGGCATCATCTTTGGCCGCGTCAAAGGCGGGTTCACGGTTGATCTTAATGGTGCACAAGCCTTTCTACCGGGCAGCCAGGTAGACATTCGCCCCGTTCGCGACATCACACCCCTCATGGGAACGCCGCAGCCCTTCCAGATTTTGAAGATGGATCGTGCGCGTGGCAACATTGTTGTTTCCCGCCGCGCCGTTCTCGAGGAGAGCCGCGCCGAAGCCCGCACCGAGCTTGTCGCCAATCTCAAAGAAGGTCAGGTCTTGCAGGGTATAGTCAAAAATATCACCGATTATGGCGCCTTTGTTGACTTAGGCGGCGTCGATGGTTTGTTGCACGTGACCGACATCGCGTGGAAACGCATCAATCATCCCTCAGAAGTACTACAAATTGGGCAGCCGGTTACGATACAAGTCATACGCTTTAACGCCGAAACTCAGCGCATTAGCTTAGGTATGAAGCAACTTGAGGCGGATCCTTGGGAAGGCGTCGTCGCAAAATATCCGGCCGGTATGAAACTCAAAGGCCGTGTAACTAACATTACCGATTATGGAGCTTTTGTAGAACTTGAACCTGGCATTGAAGGTCTTGTTCATGTCTCCGAGATGTCGTGGACGAAAAAGAACGTCCATCCAGGCAAAATCGTTTCAACCAGCCAAGAAGTCGAAGTTGTTGTGCTTGATATCGATATGAATAAACGTCGCATCAGTCTTGGCATTAAGCAATGCACGGAAAATCCGTGGGCCAAATTCCGCGAGATCAACCAAATTGGCAGTACTTTATCTGGCGAGATCCGCAACATCACAGAATTCGGTCTCTTTATCGGCCTACCCGGCGATATCGATGGCATGGTTCATATGTCTGACATTGCTTGGGACAAATCGGGTGAAGAGGCCATAGCCGCTTACCAAAAAGGCCAAAACGTTACGGTTAAAGTGCTTGATATCGACAGTGAAAAGGAACGCATTAGTCTCGGCATCAAACAGCTAATGGCCGATCCATTTGAGAACATTGCTGTAGGATTTAAGAAAGGCGACGTCGTGACGTGTACGGTGAGCGCTATCACTGAAGGCGGCATCGAGGTCAATCTTGGCGACCAAGCGGGCGGCTTTGCTGGCTTCATTAAGCGCGCTGACCTTGCCCGCGAACGCTCCGAACAAAAACCAGACCGATTTGCCGTTGGTGAGAAAGTCGACGCCAAAATCACCAATATCGATAAAGGTGCCCGAAAGGTCACGCTTTCGATCAAGGCGCGCGAGGCCGATGAAGACAAACAAGCTATGGCGGAATATGGCTCCTCCGACTCAGGCGCCTCACTGGGTGACATCTTGGGTGCTGCCATCAAGAAAAAGAAGGACGAAGGCAAAGAATAGCGACGAAGTTGCCTGGAATAGAGCCTGGGATAGGGGGATCGCTTAAGAGGCAACACCCCCTAGCCTCTAGCCTTCAGTCCACAGCCCTCGATATTCACCCTTCTCAGCCGAGAAAATGCCTTGCCTCCCAAGGGCTTAAGTTTAGCTCAGCTTGACTTGCCGGTAGGTCTTTGGCAGTTTTGAAGGCGACTCGCCTTCCTGCATCCCTCCCAGGAAAGATCTCTGATGACGAAATCCGACCTCATCCTCCATCTGGCCGAAAAGTATCCGCATCTTCTGCAGCGCGATATTGAGCGCATCGTCAACACAGTCTTTGATGAAATATCGAATGCTCTGGCACGCAACAATCGCGTTGAGTTGCGAGGCTTTGGCGCCTTTTCTGTAAAACGGCGTGAAGCCCGGCAAGGCCGCAATCCTCGTACCGGACAGCAAGTTTCTGTCGCTGAAAAATACGTTCCTTTTTTCAAGACAGGCAAACAATTGCGCGACCGCCTCAATGGCATCGAAGGCACCTCTGACGACGACTAGTCGTGCCGCGAAGCTTTTGATTTAAATCCTAATTTTGTACGTCCCCCCCATAGATAAGGCGGTATGGCCTTTGCGTTGTGCGCATTCTTTTTGCCTTGCTGATAAAAGGGGCTTTTTGCCTCCACCGCCGGATTGCGCTAAAAACAAACGATGAAAGCTTTTTCCTGGCTCCTAACAATCATCCTTCTGCTACTGGCGTTGAGCTTCGCTTTGGCTAACCGTCAAAGCGCCACCGTTAGCTTGTGGCCTTTCGATATTGAACTTATGGCGCCACTTTATCTCATTAGTCTTGGCACACTTTTTACGGGATTACTTATCGGCGCTGCCTTCGGTTGGATCGGTACTTTATCACACCGATTTGAAGCGCGCCGTCTACGCAAAGACATTGCTGGCCTGCGTGACAAAATTGAGGAACTCCAGCACGCCGCCAGAAAACACGAGCATCACCCAATTCTATCGGCTAGCAACCGACCAAAATTAAAATGGCGCTTTTGGGAAAACAATCTGTGAACAATCCCATATTCTGTGCCATCGACACACCAAGCCTTACCAGGGCCAAAAATTTGGCTCAAGAATTGCGTGGTCATGTCTACGGTTTAAAACTTGGCCTTGAGTTCTTTATGGCCAATGGCGCTGGAGGATATCAGGAAATGGCTGCCTTAGGGCTACCCATTTTTCTCGATGTAAAACTACACGACATTCCCAATACCGTCACAGGCGCTCTTGGCTCGCTGCTAGCCCTGAAGCCCGCCTTTATGACCATCCACACCTCGGGAGGCCCGGCTATGATGCGCGCCGCCTCTGATGCCGCAAAAGCGGCTGGAAAAGACCGCCCCAAATTGCTTGGCGTTACAGTATTAACAAGCCTTGATGCTGCTGATCTTGCAGCCCTAGGACAGGCTGCCGATATTTCTCAGCAAGTCCTGCGTCTCGCCGTATTGGCCAAGCAGAACAGCCTTGATGGCGTCATCTGCTCACCCGCAGAAGTGAAAACACTGCGACAAACTTGTGGGAAGGATTTCATTCTCATGGTTCCCGGTATTCGCCCAACTTGGGCAGCCGCGAATGATCAAAAACGCGTCATGACCCCCAAAGAAGCCATGGCAGAGGGTGCTACTTATCTTGTTATCGGAAGGCCCATTACTGAGGCAGATAATCCAGCTGAAGTCGCCGAGCGTATAGCGGCAGAGCTAATTTAGTATAAAACGATTAAAAGAAGTGATGGTTCCAAACATGGTGGCGCATGATGCGCATTTGTACACCTCGTGCCAATATAATCCCGCTTGGTAACGTTTTCGAGGGCGCATTTTGATCACTCGGCTGGTGGGCCGTGATTTGGTTTGCCAACGATCCAACTGATTTTACTGGGTGCATTTTTCTAAGAATGCCGTTAACAAAATCTGCCAAGCGATCGGAAAGATCGCGCATAAATGGCCACCTAGGATCGCCTGAGGGCAGTCGCGATTTGCTCATGTCTAAAAGTTTTGCCTTGAATTCTGACAAACTGCTGGCCGTTATGTTCCTAGCAATCCAGTCATCATTCGCCAAATATGTCATAAAATTATTGAGTGCCGTGCGTGCTGGCGGCATAAAAGTGGACGGTGATCCTACGCCAACCTCTTTTTCCAGGAGGGCTAATAAATCATCACAACGCTGGCAGAAAGCATCATCGGTGGAAACTTTTTGCGCTGATTGTGCCTCGGGTACCACGGTACTTCTATAGGCTGAAAATTTTGCGGCTCTGGTTGATTCTCTTCTTCTCTCTCTCGAATACATGTTTATTAGGCTCAATATCCTAGCTGTTGAAATTATAATGTCCGGGTTATACTCAATCCTGCGGACAATGAAATAGTTTCATGGAATAGTTAATGGCTCTTGATGTCAAAATCTGCGGTATAATGGAACAAAAGGCCTTACGCGCTGCCATTGAGGGCGGCGCCCACTATGTTGGCTTTGTTTTCTGCCCCCCTTCTCGCCATGCCTTAAAGCCGGGTGAAGCACGGGGACTAGCCTTGCATGTTCCTACTCATGTCAAGCGCGTGGGTCTATTTGTCGACGCGACAAACGCTGAGATACAGGCGGTCGCCAAACATGTCCGGCTCGACATGTTGCAGTTGCATGGCAATGAAACACCAGAACGAGTCGCCGAAATTCGCGCACTAACCGGTCTTCCTGTTATGGTTGCGATCCGGATTGCGACGGTCGATCATCTGAAGTCTGTCCCGACCTACGAGGCCGTGGCCGATCAATTGCTATTCGATACCCGGATTGGTTCGGAGCCTTCCGGCGGAACCGGTAAGACATTCGATTGGTCATTACTCACAGGCCATACCTTTAAAAAGCCATGGCTGCTCGCGGGTGGGTTAAATGCCAGAAATCTAGCCGAAGCCGTACGAATAAGTGGCGCGCATGGTATCGATGTATCCTCAGGCGTTGAAGATCATACCGGTCATAAAAATCCCAAGAAAATTAAGGATTTTTTGCACCTCGCATCGCAGCTTTAATCCTGCCGGCGGGCGCGCTATGGTCCCTCCATGCAAAACAACGCCCGAAAGCAAAACTCTTTCCGGTCCGGTCCTGATGAGGCTGGGCACTTTGGCATATATGGCGGAAGGTTTGTCGCCGAAACATTGATGCCTTTGGTGTTGGCTGTTGAAAAAGCCTACAACGAGGCTAAGGCCGATCCTAAATTTCAGGAAGAGCTAGATTATTACCTCAAACACTATGTCGGACGGCCATCACCACTTTTTTATGCTCAGCGTTTAACCGAAAAACTTGGTGGCGCTAAGATATATTTCAAGCGCGACGAGCTCAACCACACCGGCGCCCACAAAATCAACCATTGTATGGGCCAGATATTGTTGGCCAAGCGTATGGGCAAAACCCGCATCATCGCTGAAACAGGCGCCGGGCAGCATGGCGTAGCCACAGCAACAGTTGCTGCACTCTTTAACCTACCCTGCGTTGTCTATATGGGCGAAGTTGATATAGAACGGCAAAAACCCAACGTCTTCCGGATGAAATTGCTTGGCGCCGAAGTTCGTCCGGTAACCTCGGGCTCGCGCTCACTTAAAGATGCGATGAACGGCGCTCTGCGCGATTGGGTCGGCAATGTCGAAGATACATTTTATATCATTGGCACTGTCGGTGGCCCGCATCCCTATCCCGCGATGGTACGCGACTTTCAATCCATTATAGGCCGCGAAGTTAGGCAGCAGATCCTTGAAGCCGAAAAGCGTTTGCCAGATTCGCTTGTTGCTTGTGTCGGCGGCGGCTCAAATGCCATGGGCTTATTCTATGATTTCCTTGATGAGCCTAATATCACGATGCACGCCGTAGAGGCCGCGGGTCATGGCATTGATACCGGTCTTCACGCAGCTGCACTTACGGGCGGAACGGCCGGCATTTTACACGGTATGCGGAGTTATTTTTTGCAGGATGATGATGGACAAATCCAAGAAGCGCATTCAATTTCTGCGGGTTTGGATTATCCTGGCGTCGGCCCAGAGCATGCCTGGCTGAAAGAAACGAAACGCGTGAATTATGTATCTGCCACCGACGAGGAAGCCCTAGCGGCATTCCAATCGTGTAGTAAATTGGAAGGTATTATTCCCGCTCTAGAGCCGTCACATGCTTTAGCTTTCGTGATGAAGATTGCACCCTCATTGCCGAAAACACATTTAATGGTGGTCAACATCTGCGGCCGCGGCGATAAAGATATCTTCACTGTCGCCGAAAAATTAGGGGTAAAACTTTGAAAAGCGCACTGGCTTCACAATCCAATGCGACTGCAGACTCAGGCCGCATTGCAGCACGTTTCGCTAGCCTAAAAGCAAGACAACAGAGTGGGCTTGTTACCTTTATTACGGCTGGCGACCCCGATCTAGAGATTTGTACCAAGCTGCTTGCTGGATTGCCAAAGGCGGGAGCCGATATCATTGAGCTTGGTATGCCGTTCAGCGATCCAATGGCAGATGGGCCATCAATTCAGAGCGCCAATCTTCGCGCTTTTAAAGCAGGTGTTAAACTAAGTAAGGTTCTCGATCTGGTTCGTGGATTTCGTGAGAGAGATAAAGACACCCCTTTAGTGCTTATGGGTTATTACAATCCGGTTTACGTTTATGGCGTCGAAAAATTTGTTAGGGACGCTAAGGGCGTGGGCGTCGATGGCATTATCATTGTCGACACTCCCCCTGAAGAAGATGCCGAGATTTGCCAACCTTCACTCAATCAGGGGTTAAATTTTATTCGCCTCATTACACCAACGACGGATGCCAAACGACTTCCCGCCGTGCTGCATAATGCCAGCGGCTTCCTTTATTATGTATCAATTACCGGCACCACCGGTAGTAAGAGTGCTGGCGCTGAGCCAGTTCGAGCGGCGTTGGCAGAATTACGCCGACATACTTCATTACCAATTGCCGTAGGCTTCGGCATCACAACACCAGATCAGGCCAAGACCATGGCTCAGACATCAGATGCCGTTGTTGTTGGCAGTGCTATAGTTAATCGCATTGCCTCTAATCTTGACGGGCAAGGTCATGCAAAAGTTGGACTCGTCGAAGATGTGTTGGGTTTTGTTGAAAGCTTGGCAAAGGCAGCCCATAACCGTTAGGATATTTTTATGAACTGGCTAACCAATTTCGTTCGTCCGAAATTCCGTGCACTCGTCGGACCCAAGAAAGAAATCCCTGACAACCTTTGGGAAAAGTGCCCTGGTTGTAGCGCCATGCTGTTTAAGCGCGAACTGGAGGAAAATCTTAATGTTTGCCGCCATTGTGGTTTTCACCTCAAAATGGATGCCAAGAAGCGCCTTGAAGTGCTCTATGACGATGGTCGTTACCAATTAATCGAGATACCCAAAGTACTGACGGATCCGTTAAAATTTCGTGACCAAAAGCGTTATGCCGACCGCCTTAAAGACGCCCAACACAAAACCGGCCAACAAGACGCCATCATTGTAGCTGAAGGCCAAATGGGCGGCATTAAAACTGTCATAGCCGTGTTCGATTTTAGTTTCATGGGCGGCTCGATGGGCATGGCCGTTGGCGAAGGCATTGTTGTTGCTGCCAAGCGCGCCATCGCTATACATGCTCCCCTCGTCGTATTCCCGGCTTCCGGCGGCGCCCGCATGCAGGAAGGCGCCTTGTCGCTCATGCAGATGCCGCGCACCATTATTGCGGCCACCGAAGTGAAGCAGGCCGGATTACCTTACATCGTCGTGTTGACCGACCCGACAACTGGCGGTGTCACGGCGTCTTTTGCCATGGTTGGCGATATACATATTGCTGAGAAGGGCGCCCAAATTGGCTTTGCAGGAGCGCGCGTAATCGAAAGCACAATCCGTGAAACTTTGCCACCGGGATTTCAACGTTCAGAATACCTGCTTGAACATGGCATGGTTGATATTGTCGTCGAGCGTAAGGATCTACAGACTACTCTCATAAGGATTTTGCGGTTGCTGGGTAAAGGTTCAATCAATAAGAAAGCGCCTCTACTTACGGGCCCTGTACCGCACGGTGCACGCGGATTGAGGCGGATTTGATATCCGTAGTCTTGTGATAAAAGAAACTTCTGCCACCATTCTTGAACGTTTTCGCCGTGATCACGGCAGAGATATAAATCTCACCATCAGACAGTCTTATCTCGATCTACTCGCGGCCCTCGATCATCCGCACAATAAGCTACCGCCGGTATTTCATGTTGCTGGGACAAATGGTAAGGGTTCAACTTGTGCTTTTTTGCGCTCCATACTCGAAGCCGCGGGCTACAAGGTTCACGTTTATACGTCGCCTCATTTGGTCAGATTTCATGAGCGCATACGCATCGCTGGAAAATTAATTGAGGAAGAAGAGCTCGTCGAAACATTAAGTCTCTGTGAAAAACTTAGTAGGCCTGGAGAAATATCTTATTTCGAAGCCGCAACCGCTGCGGCCTTCGTCGCCTTCGCACGCAACCACGCTGATTTTACCATTCTCGAAACGGGCTTAGGCGGCAGACTAGATGCAACCAACGTTGTCGCAAAACCACTAGCAACTGTTATTACAAGATTATCATTTGACCATCGCGAATATCTTGGCAACACGATTGCACAAATTGCCCGTGAGAAGGCTGGCATAATGCGCCCTGCCGTACCGTGCTTTACTGCACCTCAACCCGATCAAGAGGCGCTCTCGGTTTTACAGCAAGAGGCTGAGAAGCACATGGCCCCTCTTTTTATCGGTAACAAGGATTGGCGAATAAATTCTATCGATCATGGATTCCGCTTCGTCGATAGAGACCGGACCTATGAATTACCAGCACCCATTCTTCCTGGTGAGCACCAATTTCTCAATGCCGGTTTGGCCATCGCAGCTCTTCAAGCCGCACCTATCAAACTGACTTCATCGGTCATTACTGAAGGCCTGCAAAAAGTTGACTGGCCTGCGCGATTACAGCAATTGCGGCAAGGAGTTCTAGCGAAGACCTTGCCCAATCTTTGGGAATTATGGCTTGATGGCGGACACAACGATTCTGCAGGAGAAGTACTTGCGGCCCAAGCTAGAGCCTGGGCTGTGCAAGATGCAAAACCGCTTAGCCTCATTCTTGGGATGTTAACGACTAAAAAACCCGACGAATTCCTGCGACCGCTTTTACCTTATCTCGATACAGTGCAAACAGTTGCTATCCCTGACGAGACTTTAAGTTTTTCTGCTGAAGTTTTAGCAACACAGACAACGAAGCTGGGCATCAAAGACACAAGGTCATCCATCGGTGTGGCCGCAGCCTTATCGGAACTTTACAAGCAGTCTAATCAACCGAGACGCATACTCATTGCCGGCTCGCTATATTTGGCTGGGCACGTTTTAAGGTTGAATGGCGCTTAATGTAATTTTATCAGAGTCGTTTCTGGAATTTTGGAAATAAAAAACCGCCGCGATGACGTCTCAAGCGCGGCGGTTCTATGTCTTTGAGATTAATAAGCTTGCTACTACTGCGCCGGTGATGAACTTGGGGCGCTTGTTGTAGCAGGAGCTGACGAAGAAGATGACTTCGTTGATTTCTTCTTCGTCTTTTTCTTAGTCGTCTTCTTGTGATGCTTGGCGGTCGATGTCGACGTACCAGCGCTGCTGCCGGCTGCCGAAGTGGGGGCAGAGGCTGAGCCGCTGTCCATGCTTTGCGCCAAGACAGGGCCGGCCACGAGGGCAGCTACCACAGCTGTCGCAACCATCAGTTTAAGTGAACGCATCTTAAGATCCTTTCCATGGAGTTTCAAATCCGGCCCGGGTGGACCGTTAGTGTCAGGAAACCAAAAAAGCATGGCCAAAGCGAGGCGTCAATGCAGATTCATCATGGTATCTCAACCTTCTTGTCGCCATAATCCTAAATGCCACAGTTAGCCGGCCAAATCATGGTTCCCGCTGTAACCCGGCCTTCGGACTGGATTTATGGCCCCTTGTTTTGCAGCTTTTACTCGTTATAAACCTTAATGTGACAATATCCGTCCTCTGCCGACCCCCCAAAGGAGAACATAATGGCGTCAATTCTTCGTTTAGCATTTCTGGCCCTATGCCTAGGGCTTATTGGTTTTTTGGGTCTGCCCAATGCAGGGCTAGCGCAAGGCGACGCGACAAATAATTCTCAGCCCTCTGCCCAAGCTTTGGGAACACCAGCCGGGAAACTTATCCAAAACCTTGGCGACAAAGCCATTTCTGTTATTGCCAATAGCAGTCTAAGCGAAGACCAACGTGAATCTAAATTTCGTGAGTTATTACGCAACTCGTTTGATCTTATGACCATAGGCCGATTTGTCATTGGACGCAGCTGGAATGCCGCTACACCCGAACAGCAGAAAGATTACATGCATCTTTTTGAAGAATTGGTTGTCAAGACCTACGCTAGTCGCCTGACAATCTATACAGGTGAAGGTTTTCGTGTCACCAGCGAGCGGCCAGAAGGCGATAAAGATTTTATTGTCAACAGCCAAATAACGCATCCCGACGGCTCGGAGCCGACTGAAATCGATTGGCGTGTGCGTCAGAAGAGCGACAAGCTTGGCATCATCGATGTTATGGTTGAGGGCGTGAGCTTGAGTGTCACCCAACGCCAAGAGTATGCCGCCGTCATTCAGCGTAACGGCGGAGACATTGGTCCGCTTCTCGATCTAATGCGGCAACGTTTACAAGAGCCCTCTCCACCAACACCGAACTGATCGCGCTAAATATCAGCAAACATCACATTACGCGATTTTAGTTCTAAGCTGCTCAGCAACATTGTAGTTGGAGCCAATCGCCTTCCCATTTATGCTGACAACTGAACGGATACCGAGACTATTCGTCAAAAACACTTCATCCATTTCGTACAAATCTTCAAACCTAATCGATTGTTCTATACCATGGGTAGCTGCCAATACTGCCGCGCGCATTACACCGGGTAGAGCGCCATCGGTAATTGGTGGTGTCTGGAGGCGGCCGTTTTTGACTGCGAAAAGATTGGCCACACTGGCTTCAGCAACAAATTCACTTGTATTCAAGAGTATGGCTTCATCGCCGCCGCGATCCAAGGCCTCCTGCCGGGCTAGAATGCTATCAAGATAATTGATTGATTTAACCCGCGATAAAGGAGAGTACTCATTGCGCCTCGTCGTCTGTGCGACAATGCACCGTACCAGCGGCCGCGGTTGTGGCCATGAAGTTGTTGTAATCAATAATGTTGGGGTATTTTGATTATCCGACACAAGACCGCGTTTAACAAACGCACCTCGCGTAAGGGTAAGACGCAAGACGGTATCTTCAGCTTTATTAGCCTTCACAACAGAATACAGAACTTGCGATAAATTGGCCGTTGGCCACGACAAGCGCAACGTTTCGCAACCAAGTTTCAGTCTCGTTAAGTGGGCTTCAAGGCGCAATATTATTCCTTCACGCACGGCCATTGTCTCAAACAAACCATCGCCGAGCAAAAACGCACGATCATTCGGATCTATGTTCGCCTTATCAGAATTCAACAAAGCGCCATTAAGCCATACAACCCTATTTTCCGTCATGTTCTCTTCCCACTTACGGCACACAGCAAAGGATCAAGTTTTGTCATGCTCTCTTCATATTCCGCCTCGGGTTGAGAGTCGGCAACAATACCACCACCAGCTTGGGCTATAACTGTGTCGCCGGTAATCGTCAAAGTGCGTATGACCATACTCATATCCATAGCGCCGTCGAAGCCAATCCAACCAAGACAGCCGCAATAAACATTGCGTGGAGCTTCTTCTAGTTCATGAATAATCTCCATGGCCCTAATTTTTGGCGCGCCAGTAACTGAGCCGCCAGGAAATACAGCGCGCAATAGATCCAACGGCCCCAAACTTGAACGTAATTTCCCTGTGACGACCGAAACGAGGTGATGTACGGAGGCAAAGGTTTCAAGCTCACATAAGCGCGGAACCTCAACGCTACCCAAGGCACAGACCCGACTGATGTCATTACGCAACAGATCCACAATCATAAGATTTTCAGCCCTATCCTTAACGCTGTTTCGCAGCTCGTCCGCCAAAGAAGCGTCATTTGAGGGGTTAGCACTCCGAGGTCGCGTACCCTTAATGGGATGCGCCTCGACATCACCCCTGTTCGTCAGACTGATAAATCGCTCAGGCGAAGCGCTCGCAATAGATATATTTTTGACGACTGAATGCCCGCCCTCAGTATGCGCTCCAGCAGCGTAGTGCAAAAAAGCTGCAAAAGGTGAAGGGCTAAGCGCACGTAACCGACGGTAGAGGGTGAAATCATTGATCCCCATTGGGCGCTGCGCTTGCCATCTTTGGGTGAAATTCGCCTGATAAATGTCACCAGCAAAAATATATTCAATAATCTGAGTGATGCGCCGCTTTACTTCTACGTCGCCGCGTACAGCTTGCCATGAACTACCTTTGTTCCACTCGAGTTCAGCTAATTTGGTTGATACTTGTGCTAAGTTCTGCGCTAAAGCCTCACTTCTGGTTTCAGCGCGATGCGCGCGTGCGGCCGTCGTCGTCTCTGGCCGACCAGTGCTCAAGACCCACGCTTGTTTTTTGTCATGGTCAAAAGCTGCGATACAATCATAAAATCCGATCACCATGCGTGGTAGGTCGAATGCATCTTTATTAGGCGGTGGCAAGCACTCTAACAGTCCAGCCAGTTCATAGCCAAAATATCCAACAGCGCCGCCGCAAAACGGCACCGGCCCTGCGTCAGCCTCGCTTTCAATCTCGCCAAGTTCTTGTTCGATTGCCTTAAACGCATCGCAGGCTGCCTTCTGACCATCGATCATGACACCTCCAATCGTGGCGGTAATGACTCGATATGGATCGACAGCGATATAACTAATACCCTTGCGTGCCCCCTGCGCCGCAGCACTATCAAGTAAGACGGATAAGCCAGAAGGCGATGTGCTATTTAAACCAGAAAATGCGGCAACTGGATCACAATATGGAATGGCACGGATTAACATAGAGATTGAGCTTCCAGTGTATGGATGTCAGTGATTAAAGAAATGTAATATGGAAATACTTACCATTAATTTGTGGGTTTGGGCATCCAGCATATATTCGCATTCTGAGAATTACTTATACTTTAATTGTTGACGCCATTGACAATAAAAGGGCATAAGAACACTCAATCTTTAGCTAATCTGATCTACTAAATTAAGAATTAAACTGGTAGGACAATTAGATATATAGATTAAATCAGAAAACCAGGGCTCGTAAAATCTATGGCTGAAAATTCTTCTTCCGAGCGTCTTTTGACACTTACCGCTCAAATTGTGGCGTCACATGTCGGCCATAACAATGTTGCCGCGAGTGATGTACCCAATCTCGTTTCAATCGTTTATCAGAGTTTAGCGCGTTTAGGACAGGGCGGAACGACCACGGAAACCCGACCCGAGCCCGCTGTGTCGGTACGCAAATCTGTTACGCCAGACTTCATAGTTTGTCTTGAAGACGGTAAGAAACTCAAGATGCTGAAGCGTCACCTCAAGACCTCTTATAATCTAACGCCAGAACAATACCGTGAACGTTGGGGCCTTGGTGCCGATTATCCCATGGTGGCACCCAATTATGCCAAGCAACGCAGTAAGCTCGCCAAGCAAATAGGTCTGGGCACCGCTTCACGCCGCACGCCTAAACAAAAAGCAGCTTAGACCAAACCTAGAAGTGGGAGTCCAAAGAGCTGGATCGCTAGCACGCATTGCTAGACAGACAGATTTTCAGTTATACTAGCTGACCCTAAGCCTCCAACCGCTGTTGCTTGTCATGGCCGAAGATAAAAAAGAAGCGCCTGCCAAGGCCGCCGAAAAGCCCGAAAAATCTTCAAAGGGCGGCAAGCTTGGCTTTGTTGTTGCCATGGTCCTGTTTGGGGCTGTCGTTCCCTTTATTTATCCAACGCTTTTATTGCTCGTGGGCATGATCCCAACGCTGATAGCCATATCTACCGATAATGATCGGCAGTGGTCATCGGCCGCCACTGTCGGTTTATTGAACTTTGCTGGGGTGGCACCATTTATCATCCAGCTATGGCAAGAGGGTCAAACACTTGATAATGCGGTAGGAATTTTGCTGGAGCCCATGAACTGGCTCATCATGCTCGGCGCTGCGGGTCTGGGCAAGCTACTGTTGTTTACTATACCGATTATGGTCGCTTCATTTACGCTAACGCGCGCCGAACAGCGATTGAAATTGCTAAAAGCCAATCTTGAGGTGCTTAAGGACGGCTGGGGCCCCGAAGTCGCCACCAACAAACCAATCGACAGAATTAACCGTTAAATTAATTATCTCAGCAAGTAATTTGCTTCTTGACGCTTGCAACTTGGAAATTACATGCTGACCAATATGATAATGTACCGTCAGTATTTTAAAAGGAGTCTTACCAATGCATTCATTTTCTCGTTCATACCATAAAACCCGTGTGCAGGTCCTCACGCAAACAGCCAGTTCAATCCTTATCCGCTCTTTTGCTGCACTGATTGCTTTGCTACTTTTGCTTCATGCCCTTGCGCAGTAGACAGCGATAGCAGCCCTTCTTTTTCGGCCGCCAACTTCATATTTTTCTGGAGTTTTTCGAAGGCCCGCACCTCGATCTGACGCACACGCTCGCGGCTGATCCCAAAACGCTGGGATAAGTCTTCAAGCGTCGCGGGTTCATCTTCTAGCCTTCTTGCTTCAATAATCTCGCGTTCACGGCCATTAAGTCCAGCCATCGCTTGGTTTAATAGTCTTTGACGACGCTTCATTTCCTCGTTGGCACCAAAGCGTGTTTCCTGACTGTCATTTTCATCAACCAGCCAATCTTGCCATTCGCTGTCACCTTCGCCATCGGCGCGTACCGGCGCATTAAGTGACTGGTCAGAACCCGAAAGACGACGGTTCATAGTGATAACTTCGTCCTCGGCCACATCTAAGCGTTTAGCTATCTGTTGCACCTGCTCGGGTGATAGATCGCCTTCATCGATGGCTTTCATCTCGCCCTTAATGCGCCGCAGGTTGAAAAAAAGCTTTTTCTGCGCCGCTGTCGTACCAATTTTGACAAGCGACCATGAATGCAAAACGTACTCTTGAATGGCTGCGCGTATCCACCACATGGCATAGGTAGCTAAGCGAAAACCACGGTCAGGATCAAAGCGTTTGACGGCCTGCATCATACCAACATTGCCCTCGGCGATGAGATCAGCCAATGGCAAACCATAGCCGCGATAACCCATGGCAATTTTGGCAACCAGGCGCAAATGACTGGTTACCAGTTTATGGGCTGCGTCCAAATCACCTTGGCCACGCCAAGCCTTAGCTAACATGAATTCTTCATTGGGCTCCAAAATAGGGAATTTGCGAATCTCGCGCAAATAGAGAGCGAGGTTGCCTTCGCCTTTTAGGGCCGGAAGATTACTAATGGGTGCACTCATGACGTCATCCTATCAGTTTATATGACGCTACAAAAAGGCAACATTGTGCCGCGTCTTGAAGCACTTTAACCAATTGAAATATAACGTATTTACGAGTTCATTTTACGCAGTTTTTTTAACAGCTTTTCCACATCTTTGGGCAGTTCAGATGCAAACCGCATGGTTTTGCCCGACGTGGGATGGATAAATTCCAGTTTCACCGCATGTAGCGCCTGGCGCGGAAAAGTTTGTAGCTCAGTGATCATTTTATCAGATTGGCTGTTCTTTTTTTTCCCGTAAGCTGGGTCACCGACAAGAGGATGTTTCATATGTGCAAAGTGCACGCGGATCTGATGCGTTCTGCCAGTGGCTAACTTACATTCCATGAGCGTGACGTTCTTAAAATCCTCAAGAACACGGTAATGTGTCAGCGCTGGCTTACCTCGACCGGTAACTGCCATTTTCTTGCGGTCCCGCGGATGTCGGCCGATGGGTGCATCAATTGAACTTTTCAAAACCTTGGGCGAACCCCACACTATTGCCTGATAAGTGCGGTTGAGGCTGCGATCAGAAAATTGAGCCGTCAACGCCTGATGAGCCTTATCGTTCTTGGCGACAACCATAAGGCCGCTTGTGTCCTTATCGAGGCGATGAACAATACCAGGGCGCATAACACCACCAATACCGCTCAAACTATCTTTGCAATGCGCTAAGAGGGCGTTAACCAGTGTCTTGTCACGATTGCCGGGGGCCGGATGCACAACCATGCCGGCAGGTTTGTCGATGACTAACAAATCTTTGTCCTCGTAAATAATTTTAAGCGGAATAATTTGTGCTTGTGGTGTCGCAACTTCAGGGGGCGGAATTTGCAACTTGTAAACCTCACCCGACTTTACCTTGCGGTTGACGTCGTAAACTGGTTTCCCAGCAAAAGAAACCATGCCTTCGGCAATCAGGCCCTGCACGCGCACGCGTGACAAAACCAAAACCTCTTGTGCTATAAGCTGAGTTAAAGCCTTGTCCAGCCTCTGTCGTTCCATCTCGGGAATAATTTTGATGAGACAAATATGATCT
This sequence comes from Alphaproteobacteria bacterium, assembly GCA_013286365.1. Classification (GTDB taxonomy): domain Bacteria; phylum Pseudomonadota; class Alphaproteobacteria; order UBA9219; family UBA9219; genus JABDFY01. Next base: position 11,553 of record JABDFY010000025.1, on the reverse strand, counting down.
TTATCCATTGTTTCCGATCTGGCCCCTAGGAAGACCTGCTTATCCTTACTTAATGGCCGGTCATTTGATGTTTCTACAGCCGCGAAGGCTATAAATTGCATCTTGCCCTAGCAGGAGCAAAATGATTAGTTATAGGCATATAAACTCTTAGCCCAACAGAGGTCCCCCATGCGTCGCATTTTCCTAACGCTCGCCTTAACACTTCTGGTGGTTGCATCGCTTACGGTAGCGGTAAAGGCAGGAAATACAAATTTTGGCAGTGCGACTTGTTCTCGGGTAGCCTGTCCGGATCCTAGCGCAAACTCATCACCTCCTGATTACGGAAGTATAGCTGCTGCGTGTGCATCAAGATACTTTGGCGCCGTGAATGATGCTACAAAGTTATTCAGTGGAAATCAGCTTGATGGCAGTAATTGTTTAACCTCTGCCTCGGGCTCCGGTATGCAAGTGCAGTGCTGCGTCACAAAGCTGCAAGATGAGACCTGCGCCATGCATTGCGACCAGAACCAATCCAGATAATGAGACGCCGGCACGTTACTCTTGAGATCTCTATATACTGAGAGCTACTCGCCTGCAGGACGCGCTTCTATCTCCTGCTCCATCTTCTTTTGGCGCACAGCCTGTGCTGAGATCTCCTGACGTAGTTCGTCATTCTCTTTCTTGAGTTCCTGCACGGCGCCAATCAGAGGTCCGATCAGGCCATTATAATTTACGCCCAACGAATCTTTGACGCCGTTAATGTCGCCCATCTTGACGACAAGCTGCGGATAGACTTTTTGAACATCTTGAGCAATGACGCCAAGACTTGCCTGACCCGTTGTATTGAGAACATAGGAAACTGGCCTTAATTTCATCAAATCATCGAGCGCATTGTTAATCGGATGAATGTTTGATTTAAGGCGAACATCCGAAGAACATGTTGGGCCGACGCAAGGCGAATAAACGAACGTCGTTGCATAAAGAGAATCGACTCTCACCTGGCCAGAAAAGGTCGCATCACCATCAACCTGTAAACCCGCAACACAGTTGGTGGGGTCATAGACCAAGTGGGCATTATCGGCGGCCGTTTCATCAACGGTACATCCTGTGCTCACGTTGATAAATGGGTTAAAGGCATAGCCGGGGGCTTTATTCAGATAGTTCCCTGTAAAAGAACCTGTGCCGCCTATCGGACCAGAAAATCCTGCCGAGCCGACAGGTGGTGTACATGAACCGTTCAAGGGATCTCCCGGCGTACCATCCACCACTCCGCACACAAAGCTCGTCGCAAAGTTTATGGCAAAATTGGGGGTCTGTTCTTGGGCTGCTATCGAGCCGCCTTGAATATACATGTTACCGCCAGTTGCGTAGTCTTTCTGGCTATTACTGTTACCTAACCAAAAATTATTACTGCCGGGATTATCGGGAAAAGTGTGATCTACGCCAGTGTTGGTTCCTGTTCCAAGAAACAAATCCGTTTGCATGGTGTTGTGAATTGGCGGAGGCGTAGCAACTGTTTCTCCTGGCATTAGCACGCGCGCCAACCAGTAATCTTGCGAATTTTGATTGGGGCTAACAAAGGTGCGTGTTGAAACGGTACCTGAAGCGGAAGTGGGAAAACTATATCCCGCAGGACTTGCTGTCGTAACATCGGCAACCATCCAAGCACCATAAGCACCGCAAGCCGCTTTGGTCGCGACGGCACCACAAACAAGATTGGTGTATATGAAGCCACCATCTCCACCGATTAAAGCAGAGATTCTGCCGCCGGATGTGTCTGGAATGGTGCTGCCGCCGGACGTGATAATCATGAAGGAATATGTAACTGGCGCCGTACCAGCGGGTGTAACTGAGTCGCGCCACACCCGAACATTATAGGCTTGTCCATAGGCGTTGGTAGTAGGCGTTGCGGATGCCGCTCCCGTGAAGCCTGTTGGTAAGAAATAACATAGGCCCGCATCACCAGCTGCCGTAAGATCGGCAACACACGACGCCGCAGTCTCAGGATATGTTGTTGGCAGTGGCAAGGCGAAAGAAGCGCCAACAGGACATACTCCACCACCGCCCGGACAGCCAGGATTTGCTGTCATGAAGCCCGTGCCGCCTGGGGTCGTGGCAAGATAACCTTTGATCGCGGAGATAAGTTGTAATTGCTGATTGGCAGCCGCTTCATCACGTACTTGTGTATTAGCTCCTGACATCAAGCGCCACAAGCCAACAAAAAGCAGTCCTGCAATGGCGAGCACAATGGCAAGCTCTATGAGTGTAAACCCTCTATCTGACCGGTTTGCGAGCTTTGACATCATCTACCTCTTTGCTAGGCGTTCATAAGTACATATACAACATTACCAGCCTATTTAAAAATGGCTATGGTGGCTTAATTTCCGATATTACAGCTATAGAGTTATTGGGAATTACAGGAGCGGCTGGGCTAGTGCCAGGGGGTAAAGGAAATTCAAATCCTCCTCCTGATGTCGTGTTAGCCCCCACAGTAATCAAACATTGCGGCACCCCCGTTTTCACACACGTGCTACTAACCGCACCATAGGAAAAAGCCGAAATACCTAAAAGACCCAGTTGCTTCAGAAGGTCCCCTCCACTCACACCCACAGCCGGCGATAAAATTGGACTGGTTAGATTTGCCGGCACGGCCGCATACGTGACCGTATAGAACTGATGATTGAGCGCAGGGATCTGAAAGAAGATCGAGTTCCACTGATAGCCCGGGTTACCAACGCTGGGCCCAGCCAGATATCCCGGGGGTAAATATGATGCCGTGGTGTCCGCTGCTGTATTGCCTGTAGTCATTTGCGGTGCGCAAGCCGTCGCGGGTGTCGTCAATGAAAGCGTCATTGAGCAGTCATTTTGCGGCGTTACGAGGATTTGTCCCGCATAGGCCGCGACGTTGGCTGACGCTAAACCCACAGCACCGTCGTGCCAGTCCATCATAAGCTGCGCCGCTGCTGTTTGGCTGGAGAACATCTGTGCTGACTGTACAGCAAAAACCTGGGCATAGACCCCTAATAGCGAAATAACCAAAAAGACAAATACCAAAAGGTACATTCTGCCACCGCCCCTGAAATTTTCGAGCCCACCAGAGTATATACTAACAAAATGCGTATAAAAGCTTATTAACAGTCATTAAAAATTGAGTTAATTATTTGGAATACAGGGGAAAAAAGCCCCCCCAGACCGTCAAATTACCCCTATCCAAAGAAGCTTCATTGGCACTCTCAATGTAGCCGAAAAATAAGGGCAAGCGTGGACCATGACGCTTGACCACAGGCGGCATCAATTATTGTCGGGCTAATATCAATCGAATCGGGCGCGGCATAGAACTGCCGCCAGGCGCCCCCCTCTTCACGGGCTTCCATCTGCGTTAGGGCTAAATCCTTGGCATCTTTTCCAAAAAAAAGAGCTAATCGACGACAATCACGCGTTGGAACATGTGTTTCTAATCGCATCAGAAACCCCGGGATTGCCGTAGCCGTGACGGCCCCCTGCCAAGCATTGATAAAGCCGCCCTGCGGGCCATCTTTTGGGGGAGGAACTTTGCCAGTCTGAACCAAACGATTGAGAAGGTCTTCGTTTAACGTGGCGCCAAAATTTTGATCCTTGCTAGCATAGTCATGAGCGATAGCGATGAGCGCCAAGATCTGATCAGTAGCCTGGGCAAATCTTATATTTTCGTAGGCCGCAGCAATCGCCAGCCAGGAGGCAACGGCGATGACCCCAATAATTGGTATGATTATAAAAAATACAGTAAGGCTAAAACCATGGGGGGCGTTAGCATCTTTGGAAAAAACGAGCAGCATGACTTTGTAATTCTAAACCAAGCCAATGAAAAAAGGCAGGAGGTAAAAACCTCCTGCCCAATCTCAACTAACTCAGTTATTTCGTCAAAGTGTTAACGTAACCGGTATGTAAAGGCAATCGAGTTACCTGCCGGTGTCGTTGTTGGGCAGAAACCATCAATGGTTGCCGCACTCGGAAGATCTACCAAGACGCCTGCGATATTCACTTTATTCGCAGTCGAACTTACGCCCGTCATCGTGTTGTCAGCATTATTCGAAATCGCTGTTAACATGTCGACGCAAGGCTGCTGTGGAATTGACGGAAAGGTAATAACGAAACCATCACCCTTCGTCGCCAAAACAATCTGACTGAAGTCAACAGTAGCAACACCACCCCAAGGATCATACGGAACGCCGCCTGAAATCATATCGGCGGGGAATATGCCTGCGGTAACTAGTGGACCATCGTTTGCTGAAGTAATTGACGTATCCAAGATCGGCTGTGAGGCATACATCGCCCTAACAGCTTGTGATATTTGGATGAGCTCTTGCTGAGCTTTCGATACGCGAAGATTGTTATACACGGCTGACGCTGCTGCCCAAATGGCTCCAAGTATCAGACCAATGATGCCCAAAACAATCGCGACTTCGGTTAAGGTAAAACCGCGGCGCTTGCCACGGCCTAAACGTACTTGCTTTAACATAAGACTTCTCCCTCCAAGGTTTCGGATCGTATGGGACGATTTTAGTGGATTTTTGTTAAGGTGTTGTAAACAGAATCGTATTGTATTTTAGGCTAATTCAAATCGAAATGTTTAGCAAGTGCCGTCAAAGTAGCCCAACTTCATGAAGGGGGCGGCCTTAAAAGATAGATAAAGTCTATTGTAGAACCGGGTGGATAGGCAGCCTCGTTACAGAGGGTGTCGGCATCTTTTGCTGATACAGGCGAAACACCATCGCCTAAACCCAAGATACTCACTGAGTTAATCATGACGTCCACTAATCCCGGCGGGGAGTTGGATGACGTATTGTTAGACACGACACCAACACAGCTAGCGAACGAAAGTCCTCGTACTTCAACATCAAAATAGATAGTTGTGCCGGCTACACAGCCGCCAACACCGACGCCCGTTACGTTCCAAGCGCAAACGCCAAAGCTACCATTGGCAAACCCGCCTGGCGCAGAACCGTCGGACCAACCCCAAGGTGTATCGACAAGTGTTGGCTTGACTGTTGGGTCGCGAACCATATTGCGAGGTATAGTAGCAATCTGAGCAAGATTTGTTGTCACTGAGAAAAAATCAGCTGTGACACCAGTTATTCCGGCCTGCCCCAGATATAACGCGCGAACATTCGCTACAACCTGGGCAAGCTGGTTAGAAAACAGAGCCTGGCGGGCGCGCTCCCAGGCTGGGGCAACAAGTGCCCAAATGCCGGCCGAAATAACACCCACAACAGCGAGCACGATGACCAGTTCAGTTAGACTGAAGCCTTTTTGACTGCAGCAGAGAGTATCTTTGGTATCGATTTTAGTTCTGATCATGGAGTGTAAAATCCCAATAGACGATATTAGTGGCATCGACATCACTGCACGCTTCGGCCGCAGCTACGCTGTTTATAGGTAAAGTAGTACCATCGGCAGCCGTGCCATTTACATTAATTGTCGTATATCCTGTTTGCGTCCCGGCCCCTACAATGCCGAGATCTGGCGTCAACGGCTGCTTCGTTAGCAATGTAATGCACGTGCCCGGATTCAAGCCTTGAAGCTCAACACGAAATTCGGTGCCGTTAGCTTCCGCATAAACAAAAAAAGAACCGGTTCCAAGGGCAAACCGATTATTGAGGGCATGATCGAGATAGTCGGTACCACTACCGGGTGCCACGGTCGGATTGCGCCGCATCTCGAGTGGAATTAGCCCTAAACCGTCCAAATAGGATGAGATGGCCGTGCCGTTTGGATAAACCGCGCCGGCAGCATCTTTGATTTGCGCCGCGCCCTGATAATAATTTCGTACATTTTGTACCACGGTCATTACTTGTTGATTGACGCGGTAAAACTCGTAGTTAGTCCACACACCCGAGGCTGCCGCCCAAATGGAGGCCACGACAATGCTGGCCACCAAAAGCACAATGGCGAGCTCAATTAACGTAAAACCCCGTCTGTGAAGCTCGAAGTTATATTTTTTTTCAAGCTCGGTCATTCAGCCCCTAATATGTCTGCCGGACACTGTAAAGCCACATAACATCGGCCACCGGCGCAATGCACGCAGCCTCAACTTTTTGAAGTGTGGGCAATACATCGATACTTACGCCACCAATCGTTTCATTAAAAAACTCGGCAACCACTGGCGCACCGCCTGTGCCGGCAACGGCTGGCGCAGAAACACCCACAGCCTCAAGTCCATCTGTAGGTCGAGATGTGTCCATGACTAGCTGAACGCACTGCGTCGGCGGCACACCTCTAAAATCAACGACAAAACACGGCGCTGGGTTGCCCGTTCCTGAAGCTGAAGGAATGACACCAGCGCCGCCAACAGTGGCGATGCAAAACGATGCGTAGACAAATACCTGATAATTAATGCCACCATTCGAACTCCAGGGATGGAGAAGAACACCGGTTGGGGTGCTGGCTATGGGGCGCATATCTGTCGGAAATGCTTGCATTTGATCCAATGCCAGGGTCAGGACCGGGGCGGTTCCATCAACGCCCTGTTCTGCATAGATGGTACGTATATTTTGCACAATTTGCGCAAGATCACCATCGGCTGTGCGAATTTGTTGCGCCAGTCGCACTTGCGAGCTGGCCACCCAAATACCAGCCGTTATAAGGCCAACAATGCCGAGCACAATTGTGATTTCAAGCAAAGTATAGCCTTCTCTTTGTAAGCCTATCGCTTTGCTTTTCTCGGCGAAGATGGCGGGCATAGCGCTCACGTGCTCCCCAAATTATAATACCAATCAATAGTAAATGTACCCGTACCTGGGCATGCCGTATCCGTCGCAATGATGGGCGTTATAGGAAGCCCCAATAAAGCTGGAGGATTAAAAATAAACGAAACAGCAACAGGTGGCGGCCCAAGACCTGATGGTGTCGCGGTGATATTGATTTGCGTTAATCCCGTTGCATTCCCTGGTAGAGAATCGCGCACGAGCAAGGCAGCGCATGCGGCAGCCGGTATATTTGTAAAGCGAACGACAAATTGCGGCAGAGTGGGAAAGGTGGCTGTTTTGGATAGGGCAACCATGGCGGTACCGCCTGGAGTTTCAGACCATGGATTATAAGCTTCCGTAGGTGGTGTGACGCTTTGCTTGAGCATACTTGTTGGAAATATGTTATCTCCGATAAGCGTAGTCTGTGTGGGCGGGCCTGAAAAATCTGGCGCTCCAGGTATTGGAAGTGCTGATGTATTTTGTGCGGCATAGAGCGCGCGAACATTAATAACGATCTGGTTTAAATCGTCCGAAGCATTATCAACTTCAAGGTTAAATTGAACCGCAGCTGACGCTGTCCAGATAGCGACTATAACGGCGGCCGCAATGCCCATAACAATCGAAAGCTCAAGCAGCGTAAAGCCCCCTTGGCCCCTTGTTGTCGAAGACCGCGCCCCAATCATCCCGCCCGCTTCTTTCCCAGCCATTTACACCCTTTTGGCCATGCCCCCGGCCTATGGATCATACCCTATTAATGCTTACAACGAGTTAAAATGACTTCATATTTGTGCCCTGTTTGGACAATTCGCCGACCACATTGAATATTGACATCATGGTCCAGGCGATAACACCGCCAACGATAAAAAGGCCAACATTTCGGGCAACACCGGCTTGGGTCTTTAGATTATCGATCTGGTCCCTGATCCACTCCTCAGTGACCTGCTCAATGACGGTTCCGACATCGGCCCTTTCAGATAAGATCTCTAAATCTACCGCGACCGATGGATCCGGGAAATTGTACTTGCCGTAACGCAAGGCCTCACCAAGATTACGGCCGCGCAAAACCTCTTGCCGTGCTGAATTGATGCGTTCGCGCATCCAAGGGTTGCCCTGTTCCTCCAAGATTTCCAGCGCTCTCTTAAGGGGTACTTGCGCGCCAAGGAGAGCCGAAAGTCCAAGCAAGAATCCGCTGCCTTGCAGAACGCGAAACCAAGACCAAGGAGGGTACATATCAAAACGAGCACGTATTGTGCCGCGCCAATGCGGCAAAGTAAGCGTAATAAGCACCATCAAAGAAATAACGCCAACGACAATGACCAGTCCCCAATCGTTGATAAAATCAGAAAGCGCCGCAACACTACCCATTGCGGCCATAACATTCGGTGGCGCACTCTTGCGCATATTTTGAATAAGATTGACACCAAACGTCCACAATACGAATGAAACCAAGATCATCATAAAAATGGGATAGCCAACGGCATGAATGACGGCCTCACGCATTTGCCGTGCTTTTTCACCAACCGATTGTATGGATGCCAAGGATTTTGCCATTGTGCCGGATTCTTCACCGGCTCGTATCATGTAAAGCTCGCCCGTTGGCACCCAGCCTTCCATAGCTTCGGAAATGGACTGCCCGGCGCGATCTTTCAAAAACCATTCGCGCAGCGCCACGGCAGCGGGGCGGTTGGGATATTTCCCCATTTCAGAGGCATTCTGATAAAGCCGATCAAGGCACCTCGATAGGGCTTCGTTCATGCGCAACATGCCCTCAAGCTTGCGATAAACTCGGAAACGTTGTTTACGGCTTGTACGAAATTGGAATTGCAGAAATTTGCGATTTAGATCGTCAAGGTTATTAGCCATCTCACTCATGGCATCATTCCCAATCGCTGCTCGACATCAAGAACGTCACGTTCGCGCGCAAAGGGGCCCAACTCAAACTCGGCATCCACGGGTGATACTTCGCCGCGACGTACTTTTTCAAGTCCGTGCCACAGCATCGTTACGCCGTTCAAACCCAAAGGTGACAGCCAATATGTTCGTGCTTCTTCCATACGGTTATCCTGCAATAATTCCATGATCTTAGCGTCCGTCTCAATCACTTCGGCGCAGACTGTACGCCCAGAGCGGCCTTTATAGCAATGTGTACAGCCTTCCGGATTAGCAACATAAACATTACGCATGTCGGGCTCTGAAATACGTTCTAGCGGCGGTTTACCGGCGCCGGCTTTGCTTCGTTCGGCATCCATCAGGGCAAGACCGGCACGTACACGTCTAGCGATATCTTTGTACATAGGCCCAAGCTCCGCCGGCGCCGCCGCCATGGATATGCGGCAATGTTGACACATACCGCGTAAGAGCCGCTGACAGATCATGCCACGCAAAAGGTGATGGTCGTAAACAAGGTAGGGCTCAATGCCGATGTCGCGCAATCGTTGTGGCACGGCAAGGGCAGCATATACGTGGGCCGTTGTATATACTTGACGGCCCGTCAGTGCCAGGCGGAATGAAAATTTTGCTGTCTGCAAATCGCGCACCTCACCCAACATAACTATGTCGGGATCCAATCGTAGTGCGCAGCGCATGATTTCGACGAAAGTTTTTTCGCGCTGCTCGTCTTTTACCGAAGCTGAAACACCGATTTGTCGAGCACCAATGACGCCACCTTCGGGCGGATCTTCAACCAGAAGGCAATTAAGCTGCATGTTGGTTTCGGCCATACGTCGATTGAGACAAACACGAAGTGTTGTCGTTTTGCCTTGGTTGACCGGACCCGAAAATACACGCATGCCGCCCGGCAGCTGTCGCAAACTTTGTATGACACGCAGTTGTTCTTGTGAAAATCCGAGCGAATCGACATCGGCCATAACAAAGTTTTCGCCAAACAAGTGTGCCGAATCATAACTGAGACGCATATCGAGATATCGGCCCTCATCGGAGAGCGGCACCCATTGGCAACGCACGCTGATCACGCCTTTAGGTAAGGTGATCGCTTCTTTGCCACGCGTATCGGCCGTTAACATGGCCGCCTGCGGCTCCATCCAGTTAGCCGTGGCGCCCGATTGTCCAATTGAATGCGAATAAATCGAAGACAGCATCTGCTCGCCTTCTTTTTGTGTCCACGTTTCCCAAAGACGTAAGGCACCATCAATACGGAATTCGATTTTAGTCCTGTTACCACCTGCTTCGATGTGAATATCATTAGCGCCCATAGCGACAGCTCGTTCGATGGTCGCCACAACTTTGCGGCGTACAGCGTTCTCGTCAAATTGTGCGATGGCGTTTAAGCGATCAGAGTATACGTAGGCTTGGCGAATAATATTTGGCGTTACATAGCGCGGCGCATCGACCCTATATCCTTGGCGTCGAGCGGCTTGCGCAACAGAAGTTACCAAAGGCGAATGGCGATGCGATGCGCTGACCAACCACAATCCACTATCAAATAAAGCGCACAAATTGCGCGATTCGTCTGGAATCTTGAGTGGCCCGCTATCTGCTGTTAGCACCTGGCCGGTAAAGGCAAGGGCCGATCCAGCCAAAGCCAGACTGCGCTCATCTTCGACTTTGATCTCTTCTGGAGGGGGTGGTTGCGAAGCCATTACGGACGTGCCAGTGGTTTCTGTCGTTGCCGTGGTCGTGCTTTTTGCGGGTGCTGGGGCCGGGGTTTCGGTTGTCGGGCTTGGCGTGGTTGGGTTGATTTGGCCTGCTTCTGCGGCAGCACTGTAACTTTTGCCTGCAACAGGTTCTGTCTTTGCTACCGATGGAAGATGAGTTCCAGCGTCGGCCGAACGCCCTTTGGGCTGCTTTGTCTGAAAAGCTGCCTGTAACCGGCTATTCAATTCCGAGATAAGTTTACGCAATCCACCAACCGCCCGTTCGGAAAAAACGCAATAAAGAAGAGTGACGTCGAGTTATCGATTGCCAAACACGGTTGTCACATCTTTGACTGGCACTAAGTTTGTGGTTTTGTCTTTCTCAACCTCAACGCCTTGTGCCGTAATAGCGATAACCTTACTGCCGTCAGGCAATTTGTCGCCAACATGCACGGGTGTCAACTTACTGTCACCATCCTCTTTAATGAAAGCCGTATAGCGTCCATCCCCACCCTCTACACGTTCAACGACGAGGGGTTCGCTTGGCGCGACGGGCAACGCCAGAGATTTCGGGGCACCCCCAAAAGAAGGTGTAAAGGACGCTGGAATTGCAGGTGGATAGTTGTTTGGATGGTTGGGCATACCCAAAGCACTGGCCGGAATAGCCGCAGCCAACGCCTTGCCTGATTTCTCAGCGCGTTCTTGACGAATGTTTTCGAGATCAGACAACCGCTTTTCAATATCGATAAGAGCATCCAACTTCGCCACTGCCTCACGTGCAGCATTTAAGTCTTCAAGGGTAACATCATGAGATGTTGAACTGAGATGGCTGATAACGTTTTTAACCGATTCTGGAACTTTGGATGGTTGATCACTATCTTTGTCATCCTTGTCATCACCAGAACCGCCCATTGATATGCCGGAGTCTAAACCAGCCTGCGTACCCTTGCCTGAAACATCCGACCCTGCGGCGGGCGGGACAATCCTTGGTTGCACATCAGCAGAAGTGGTCGGCGACGGCGATGCTTGCTGTCTATCCGGCATAACGGACGTCGACGGTCCTGGCATGGATGGCGGTGGTGGTGGTGGTGCGGGCATAGCGCCTTGCAAATTTGGCGGTGATGCCATCGGCGGCGGCGATACCATCGGCGGTGAATTTGAAGGAGAGTTCGTTTGCGCCAACGCCTGACGTGCTAGCGGAGCCATAAGGATGATAACCGCGACAAGTGAAATCAAAAGCAACGAAACTGAATATA
>JABDFY010000024.1 GCA_013286365.1 Alphaproteobacteria bacterium | reverse complement strand
CACTGCTTATGCCCATCTTGAACGCACGATGGTATCGCGTGACACCGTCGTCGCCGAAGGCGATATGATAGGTACAGTCGGCACGACAGGTGGGGTTACCTCGCCGCAGTTGCATTTTGAAACACGTCTTGATGGCAAGCCGGTCGATCCAAAGACCGTAATTAAATAGAAATATTAGTTTTAAGATGCGCTTCTAATTGGCTGTATTTGCGTCCCACTTTCAAATCCTTGGCGCTTAAATTCCGGTACCAATATGGCAAGTTGTTGCAGAGCCTTATTTTCCGCGCCGCCCGCCAGGAGCGAGGCCGCCAGATCCGCCAGGGCTTTCTGGAGTTGAGACAACTCAATGGTGTGCGATTTGGCCAGCTTTACTCCGTCAGCAGCCGAGGGCATCAGTTCCTCCTCGGCCGAAAATAGTTCCTCATGAAGTTTCTCGCCGGGGCGCAGGCCAGTATAAATAATACGTATATCTTCATCTGGTTTGTGGCCGGCAAGACGGATCATCTGTCGAGCCAGGTCCGCAATTTTAACCGGCTGCCCCATGTCGAGTACCAGCACTTTGCCGCGCTGGTCGCCAGGATGTGCGCCAAGGGCTGAGGCCTGAAGCACAAGTTCAACGGCTTCCCGTACTGTCATGAAATAGCGCGTAATATCGGGATGGGTGACAGTGATGGGGCCGCCCTTTGCCAATTGTTCCTGAAAGCGTGGAACAACAGAACCCGTCGAGCCCAACACGTTGCCAAAACGGACCGTTATGAAGCGTGTGTGCTGAGAGGCCAGATCGAGGGCTTGGCAATACATCTCAGCCAGACGCTTCGTAGCACCCATGACATTGGCGGGATGTACAGCCTTGTCTGTCGAAATGAGTACCATGGCAAGGACGCCAGTTTTTGAGGCACAATCAGCTACAACACGCGTCCCATGGGCGTTTGTAAGTATGGCTTCGCGTGCATTTTCCTCGGCCAGCGGCACATGCTTGATGGCAGCCGCATGGAATACGAGCTCCGGTTTATCTTCGTTAAATATCTGCTCAAGTCTTATCGGATCACGTACATCTGCAATAATCGCGCGCGTGCTTAGTTTCGGAAAGGTTTCTCGGACTTCGAGTTCAATTCGGTAGAGATTGAATTCACTGAACTCCAATAAAGTCAAATGCTGGGGTCCTAACGCGCTGATTTGTCGCACAAGCTCAGATCCGATAGTGCCACCTGCGCCTGTCACAAGCACGCGTCTTCCTTTTATGAGGGCGCTAATTTCCTGTCGGTTAAGAACTGTTTCTGGTCTGCCGAGAAGATCTTCAAGCGCGATCGGCTGATCGCGCATGGAAATGGCGGAGCTTACGTCATTGCGAAGATCCGTGAGTGCCGGAAGACGTGAAAGACTCAGTCCTAATAGAGTCGCTTGTTCTAATAATTGCGCAACCAAAGCTCCATTTAGTCTTGTTAGCGCACGCGTTAGAACGATGCGGCTCGGCGCCTTTCCACGGGCACGCAGGCGCTCGATTTGTTGCGGCAAGCTATCAAGTGTGCCAAGAATTTCTACGCCATGTAAGGAGCGGCCAACGCGTTTGTCATTCTCACCAATGACACCGACAACACGAAAGGGTGCTTGGGGATTTGCGCTTACGGCGCGAATAAATAAGTCAGCCTCATCACCAGCACCTATGAGAAGGACGTTGACACGGCCGCCGCCAGAACGTTCCCATAAGGCGCTCAAGCGGCGTTCCCTGAGTATACGAAAACCAAGTCGGGATCCGCCAAGCCCTGCTAATAAGATAAACCAGGCAATAAATGGAACTGATCTCGGAATACCTTCAAGGCGCGTTGTGAGAAAAGCGATGAGTGTGAAGCAGGCAACCGCGATAGAGGTAGCACGTAGAATTTCCAGCAAATCGCGAACAGATGCGAAAGCCCAAATGCTACGGTAAAGGCCGCTCGCAAGGAAAACCACGGCACACGTGGCTGTAAAGAGTAGAGCCGATGTTGATATTGTCCCCGATGGCAGTTGCCAGATGTCGTCGCCTAGGCGCAAATAAAGTGCGAATAGAAAAGCAATCAGTGCCACAACTACATCATGGCCAAAAGCGAGCCAACGGCGGTTAATACGAGGTATTTGCATGATCATGGAGCTGCAATGTTCCGGCCAGCCTTATGCATGGCCCACAGTAAAATAGCAACAATTAGGGCCGCCAGCACTAAACCCGTTAAGGGGTGAAGAGCGGCCAACAAGGCCGAGCTCATGAGGCTGATATTAGCGGCAATTACCCAATATACCGGCCTGTCATGACGGCCCAATCCAAGGGCGGCTTTTTGGTAAAAGTGCTGCCGGTGGGCTTGCCAGACCTTTTCGCCGCGACAGGCGCGTTTGAATAATGTGATGCCACTATCGGCTATGTAGTAGAGGGGTAAAATAAATGCTGCGGCGACGTGACCTTTTAGAGCTAAGGTGAGTAATATATATCCAACGAGAAAACCCAATGGGACACTACCTACATCGCCCATAAATATCTTCGCGGGATGCCAGTTGAGAGCAAGAAAACCCAAGCATACGCCGGTTAACATTAGTATTAAAACAGATACAAACGGATCATAGATATTGAAAGCAGAAAATAGCGCGCAAGCACCAGTAGCTATAGAGATTGTTTCGACGCAAGTAAGGCCGTCAATGCCATCCATAAAGTTGTATAAATTAATAAACCACGCCCACCCGACAATAAGAAGCGTGCGATCGATCCAAAAAGGAATAGAGCCGTTAAATATCATGGCGTGCGGTGCTAAACTCATGCTGCCAAAGAAGGCCGCGATAATATGTATGGTCAGGCGCATAAAGGGATTAATGCCGTGCCGATCGTCTAGCCAAGACACCGCGACAAGAAGCGCTAATGCTAAAATAAGCCAAGCGTGGAAGGGGAGGCTATGTTGATAGAGGGATATCAATACAGTGCCAGGTCCTAAAATGGCGAGGAGGGCCCACCCACCGCCGCGCGGCACCGGCATTTTGTGTGAGCTACGTTCATTGGGATGATCGAGTAACGCTCGTTTGATAAGAGGTTTACGAACAAAAATAGTCAAAACAAGACTGAAGACATAGCAAAACAGAATGAAGAAAATTGCTGATAAACTATGGTCATTCATGTGGGGGTAGAGACGACAAGATCTCTAAGATAGTCAGCATAGGGAGTCATTCCTGTTTCACTGGCGATTTTTAGGACTTGATCGGCATTGATATACTTCATAGCCAAAGCAATCTCTTCGACGCAGCCTATTTTAATGTTTTGCCGTTGTTCGATGATGCGAACAAAATTTGTGGCATCGGCCAATGTTTCGTGTGTTCCAGCGTCTAACCATGCATAACCGCGGCCGAGATTGACGATATCCATTTGCTTTTGTTTCAGATAAATGCGGTTGATATCGGTAATTTCAATTTCATTGCGCTGAGACGGTTTTAGATCCTTCGCGATGTCAACGACATGATTATCGTAGAAATAAAGGCCCGTAACGGCCCACCTCGAAGGTGGATTTTGGGGTTTTTCTAAGATGTCTTCAGGCATGTTGTTGGCATTATAGACAATAACGCCATAACGCTCCGGATTTGAAACGCGATAGGCGAAGACAGTTGCACCACTTGGTTTCTGGGCTGCCGTATGCAACACGGCATGTAGTCCGTGACCATAATATAGATTATCACCCAAAACCATCGCGACGTTGTCATTACCAATAAATGATCGTCCGACAATAAAAGCATCAGCGAGACCGCGCGGCGTCGGCTGCTCGGCGTAGCTTATTTGCAATCCCCATTGTATTCCATCGCCCAACAACTGGCGGAATTGAGGGAGATCGCGCGGCGTGCTAATAAGTAAAATATCGCGAATGCCCGACTGCATAAGAGTACAAAGCGGATAATAAATCATTGGCTTGTCGTGCACCGGCATCAATTGCTTGCTCATAGCCCGCGTGGCAGGGTGGAGCCGCGTGCCATTTCCCCCGGCTAATATGATACCTTTTTTCGTCATACAACTTGTCTCCTGTCGCGCATTAAGAGCGACATTGCTTCGATCAGACCTTCTCGCCAGGGTCGTTGTTCAATACCATATATGTCGCGAATTTTACTGCAATCCAAAACCGAATACCCCGGGCGTTCGGCAAGTCCAGTAAAATCAGTACTTTTGGCAGGCAAGATCTTTGGACGTCGCTGGGTATAGGGCATGTAAGTCTGCATGATCTCTTGGACGAACTCGTAGCGGGTCGTTTCGGGTGAGCCACAATAGTGGAAAAGGCCGAAGCCATTCGATTTTCCGCCCATTATCTTCTCGGCAATATTGATCAAGGCCTTGGCAATGTCGGGGGCATATGTTGGGCAGGCTTGTTGATCTATAACAAATTTAAGTTCGTCGCGCTCATCGATCATTTTGAGTATATTTGTAAGGATATTTTTGCCAAAACTACTAAACACAGCCGAGACACGTAATATGACGTGCCAGGCATGTTCATGGCGAATGGACTCTTCGCCCATCATTTTAGTTTGACCGTAGACGCTGAGAGGATTCATTTTGTTTTCAGTTGTGTAGGGTACGTTGCCATCACGTCCGTCGAAAACATAATCTGTTGAAAGATGAATGAGGGGTATATCCAATGCCGCACACTGGGCGGCAAGATTTGCTACGCCTTCAAAGTTAACGGCAACAGCTTCTCGATGATCGCTTTCGGCTTTATCCACGGCGGTTACTGCAGCGGCATTGATAACCAGCGCGGGTCTAACTCTTTGCAAGGCCGTTTTAACGCCGCCATGATCGGTTATATCAAGCTCTGCCCGCCCATGACAATGTAATTGCCAGTCTGCTGGTAGCTTTTCGTGCTGGAGTGCTTGCCCGACTTGGCCCTGAGCACCCAAAAGCATAATGTGATTTTCGCTCATGACGATTTTCCGGCTTGCAATTGTCCTAATCTTTCACCGCCATATTTGCGTGAACGAATATCTTCGCACCAGGTTTGATTCTCGAGATACCAAGCAACAGTTTTTTTCAGCCCATCCTTTAAGGTGGTTCGAGGGCTCCAACCTAATTCGGACTTAAGTTTGTTAAAATCCATGGCATAGCGCTCATCATGCCCTGGACGGTCGCTAACGAATTCTAATAGTTGTAAATGAGGAAGCGTTGGTGATTTTGGTAAAGCCTCATCAAGTATTACGCATAGTTCCTGAATAAGATCCATATTGCGTCGTTCTGATGCTCCACCAACATTATATTTCTCGCCAAGCCGTCCGCGATCAAAAATGAGATAAAGAGCTTCGGCATGATCATCAACATATAACCAATCACGTACATTCAAACCTTTGCCGTATACTGGAATTTTCTGGCCATTGAGAGCCTTAATTATGCTAAGCGGGATAAGCTTTTCCGGGAATTGAAACGGACCATAATTGTTCGAACAATTGCTAATAATTGCAGGCAACCCATAGGTTTTGTGCCAGGCGCGAACAAGATGATCAGCATTGGCTTTGCTGGCGGCGTATGGCGAGTTCGGCGCATAGGCTGTCGTTTCGGTAAAACTTCCGCTCGGTCCAAGTGAGCCATATACTTCGTCTGTGGACACATGCAAAAAGCGGAAGCTTAGCTTTAAATCTTGGGATAAGGTCGAGTTGTAATAACGCATAACTTCCAGCAGCACGAACGTTCCGATCGTATTCGTTTGTAAAAACTCACCCGGACTATCGATCGAACGGTCTACGTGTGTTTCAGCGGCGAGATGAATGACGCCATCTGGACGCAAGGATGAGAAGACATCCATCATAGCTTGTCCGTTACATATATCGGCTTCGATGAGCTTAAATTGAGGGTCGTTGCCAAGAACAGCCAAAGCTTCGCGACTTGACGCATAGGTCATTTTGTCGATACCAATAACGCGTGCAAGATTGTTGGCACGCAGATAACGACAAAGAGCTGAACCGATAAATCCGGCAGCGCCGGTAACAATAAGAGTACGCATACCGCTTACCATGTGATGGCAGGAAGATCTTTTAGACGCGGCAATTTTTGGTCCTTATCCGACAGTATCACATTGGTTGCGTCTACCGGCCAATCTATGTGTAGGTCAGGATCATTCCAGATCACACCACATTCGCTTTTGGGGGCATAATAATCCGAAATCTTATATAAGACGACTGTATTATCTTCGAGTGAACAAAAGCCATGTGCGAACCCGGGCGGAATTAGCATTTGTGTCACTTCTGTATCGTTTAAGACGGCACTGACATGTTTTCCAAATGAAGGCGAGCGAGGTCGAACATCAACAGCGACATCGAATATTTTTCCACGCAATACTCGTACCAACTTCGCTTGCGCATGAGGCAGCATTTGAAAATGAAGGCCGCGGACAGTGTTTTTCAGATAAGAAAGGGATTGATTTTCTTGAACAAAATTAATCGGCAGACCGAGCTTCTGCATCTCATCATGTTGTGCAACTTCGGCAAGATAGCCGCGCTTGTCCAGATGTGTGTCAGACATCAGGAGCTTAACTTCGGGTAAGGCTAGTTCCTTGACGTTGATCATTTTTTTAGACGATAGTCATTGGTTTATTGCAGCCGCTAAGGTAGCAGGAAAAAGGGTAGAACTGTCAATGACAGCTGAAAGTCGTGCACTGACTTCCGTGATTATGGTCACATATAATACAGGGCCCGTACTCTATGAGGCCATCGCCTCGGTTCTTGCGCAAAATGCGCCAATAGAACTGATCCTTGTCAACAACGGAAATCCAGAGGATGACGTCAAGAAGCTAGCCGCAGAGGCACAAGATAATTCTCGCTTTAAGTTTATAACCGGTCAAGGCAATGTTGGATTTAGCAAGGGGTGTAACAACGGCGCTAAAGTTGCAACTGGCGAATATCTTCTGTTTCTAAACCCCGATAGTTCGCTTCTTCCCGATGCAATTAGCAAGCTTAAATATGAGGCAGCTAGTTTGAGACGACCCTTTATGCTCGGTGCGCGTGTGCTCGACAAAGAAGGCAAAGATCAGCGTGGTTCGCGCCGTGCGATATTAACACCTGTGACCGCCTTGATTGAGGCCTTACACCTACACTATCTATTTCCGCTGGCGCGGCTCAATTATCACGAGGCACCTATGCCTTATACGACGGCGGCAATTCCAGCAATTAGCGGATCATTTATGTTTATACCGCGCGAAGATTTCTGGGGTATAGGCGGCTTTGATGAAGGATATTTTTTGCATGTAGAGGATTTGGATTTGTGTTTGCGCTTCCGCCGTCAAGGGGGTGAAATCTATATTGTACCTCGTGTCGTCGTTACGCATATTGGTGCCACAAGCAAAGCCACAAAGGCATTCATCGAGCGTCATAAGGCGGCAGGCTTCAGACGTTATTTCCACAAAAACTTCAGCTACGAATACCCCTCGGTTCTTCTAGTCATACTAGATATGGCCGGTTGGATACGTGCTGAGCTTAAAATCTGGCTCGGCGTTGCCCGGCACTTTCTCAAGGGGGAGTAGAGGTATTATAATACCGTAATACGATTATTGGCTATTTTCCTGAATTCTATTGACATATGGTGCGTCAAGTTCGTACAAATCGCGCTTCCGCCGGTGTGGCGTTGAGGGAGAATAATATGGCTGCGAAGATCCGATTATCAAAGCGAAGCACGCAAACAAAAAGCTTCGAGATGAGACATCAGGACGTCAAGAAAAGTTGGGTCGTATTTGATGCCGATGGCGTCATTCTCGGCCGTCTAGCATCGGCTATCGCCACGATGCTGCGTGGCAAACATAGACCCACATTCACTCCTTCTGTTGATTGCGGCGATAATGTGATTGTCGTTAATGCCGAAAAAGTACGCATGACTGGAAAAAAGGCAGAAGATAAGATTTTCTTCTATCACACAGGCTACCCAGGTGGAATCAAAGAGCGCACACGTGCAAAAATTCTTGTTGGTGCGCATCCCGAGCGCGTCATCCTGAAGGCAGTTGAACGTATGATGCCGGGCGGACCCTTGGGACGCCGTCAAATGGGCAACTTAAAAATATACAAGGGGGCGGAACATCCTCACGTTGCACAGAACCCAAAGACGATCGATTTCGCTGCCCGCAATGCAAAGAACAAGAGGACCAAATAATGGCTACAACGCGTAAAGCACAACTTTCCGGACTTAAGGCGGTTGTAAAAGAACAAGCCAAAGAGCAAACCAAAGAACAGCAGGCCATAGCCATACCTGGCGAAGCATCTAAAGAGAAGGGCCGTGTAAAGATCGTCGACAAACAGGGCCGGGCTTATGCTACTGGCAAGCGCAAGAATGCTATTGCGCGCGTTTGGCTCAAACCCGGCAGTGGTAAAATCAGCGTCAATGGTCGTGAGCTTAAAGTATATTTTGCACGTCCTGTACTGCAAATGGTCGTCAATCAACCCTTCACTGTCGCGGATCGGGCAAATCAGTTTGATGTTGAATGCTTGGTCGTTGGCGGCGGCTTATCAGGACAAGCAGGTGCTGTAAAGCACGGCATTTCTAAAGCGCTAACTTATTTTGAACCTGAGTTACGCAAACCTCTCAAGACTGCAATGTTTTTGCGTCGTGACGCACGCGTCGTCGAACGTAAAAAATATGGCCGTGCTAAGGCACGTCGTCGCTACCAGTTCAGTAAGCGTTGATCCAACTTCCCTACCGAGGCGCAAAGCCCAAAATCGATCCTGCGGCTTTTGTCGCACAGGGTGCTGTTATCGTCGGTGATGTTGAAATTGGGCCGCAATCTTCAATCTGGTTTGGTTGTGTGCTGCGCGGTGACGTCAACGTCATTCGCGTCGGCGCTCGGACCAACATACAAGACGGTACGGTTGTACATGTTGCCAGCAAGGGGCAGGGGACATATATCGGCAATGACGTCACGGTCGGACATATGGCCTTACTCCATGCCTGCACCCTTGAGGACAACAGCTTTGTCGGTATGAAGGCTGTCGTTATGGATGGGGCTAAAGTTGAAAGCCATGCCATGTTGGCTGCAGGTGCTTTGCTACCGCCTGGAAAAATTGTTCCTAAAGGTCAATTATGGGCTGGCAATCCGGCAAAATTCTGGCGTGAACTTACCGCAGAAGACCTAGCCAATTTTGATTTGCGCACGGAACAATACGTGGAATTGGCGCAAATATATCTGCAGCCATAGTAAACATTATATTGCCCGAACACGGACATAACTGCCTGGTGCATCTTCGATTATGTGTTGAGGATCTATTTGTCGTGCCGTGATTTGCTTACCCGAATAATCTTTCAGCCAATTCAGCCATTCCGGCCACCATGATCCGGCGTGCTGTTCGGCGTCTTTTAACCAATCATCGGCCAAAACGGGACATTTATCATTGGTCCAATAGCCATATTTGTTAGCGGCAGGCGGATTAATAATGCCGGCGATATGGCCTGAGCCTGCCAGAACAAACCGGACGGGCCCGCGATAAAGATGAGTAGCAACATAAGTCGAGCGCCATGGGGCTATATGATCGTCACGTGTAGATATTAAAAAGCTGGGTATGGCTATTGTGCGTACGTCAATCGGTACGCCCTTCATTTGTAACCCGTCCGGTTGCGCCAGTTTGTTTTCAATATACATTTTGCGCAGATAAAAGCTGTGCATGGCTGCAGCTAAATTGGTCGAATCTGAATTCCAGAAAAGGATATCAAACGGAAATGGTTCTTTGCCAAGCAGATAGTTATTGACGACGAATGACCAGATGAGGTCGTTGGCGCGCAGCAAATTAAAAGTTGTGCTCATCGTAAGCGCGTCAAGATATCCAAGTTTAGCCATGTGCACCTCAAGCGCACGAACCTGATCTTCATCAATAAATACGCCAATATCGCCGGGCTCTGTAAAGTCGACCAAGGCAACAAAATAAGTAGCACTTGTAATGTTGGGCAATCCTTTGGGTTTTTGTGGAACGGCATTGAGGTAGGCTAACGTCGAAGCCAACAGTGTGCCGCCAATGCAATAACCGACAACATTGATATTCTCTTCACCCGTTAGGTTTTTGACTTCGCGCATGGCTTGCAAGGCACCATCCATCATATAATCGTCGAAATTAGTGGTCGCATAACGAGCATCGGGGTTAACCCAGGAAATGCAAAAAACTGTGTATCCTTGGGCGACGACGTAGCGGATTAGAGAATTTTTTTCCTGCAAATCGAGAATATAATACTTGTTAATCCAGGGCGGAATGATGAGTAGTGGCGTGCGATGAACATTGGGTGTCGTGGGATCATATTGAATGAGCTGCATAAGATCATTCTGATAGACAACTTTACCCGGCGTCGTAGCGAGATTTACGCCAACCTTGAATGCAAGCGGATCACTCATGCTGATCTGCAATTGCCCGTGACCGCGTTCTAGATCGTCCAACAGGTGCTCAAGGCCTTTGATCAGATTTTCTCCGCCACTTTCGATTGTGGCACGCAATACTTCGGGGTTCGTTAGCCAAAAATTACTCGGCGAAATTGCGTCAACCATCTGACGGGTATAGAAATCAAGTTTGCGTGCCAGCTTAGGGTCAAGCTTGGCAATTTCTTCTTTTACTAAGCCATGTGCCCAGCGTGCTGTGAGTAAATAGGACTGTTTAAGATAATCAAAAATCCATACGCTCTGCCATGCATCATCTAGAAATCTCTTATCGCCAAAAGTCGGCGTTACAACCGGCGAAGCTGGCTTGCCCTGAAGCTTCGCCAACGTCGATTGCCAGATTTGGATGTAGCCTTGCCACAAATTGATTTGGGCATCTATAAAATGTTCCGGATCATTCAATATGCGGTTGGTTAGTTCAAGAAAGGCTTCGCTCAAATGTGCGGGATCAGGCGATATGAAGCCTGCCATCTGATCACGATTTCTTTCAAGAAACTCCTGTGTTAATTTTTGGCTGCGCTCGGCAATGCGAAACATAACCCGCGACCATTCTGCGGGATCGGGTGTTTTTGCAGAAGAAGCAAAAGTTTCGTCGTGGGGTGGCGAGTTCGATTTTTTTTCACCAATTTCGGGTGAGGGCTTGTTTTGTGTATCATCTTTATGGGGTGGTGGAGATGTGGCCTCCGCCGGCTCCGCACCAGCGTTAGCAAGTCGTTGCTCCATAGCTTCCCGTAAAGCGGCGATGGCCCCCAACGATTTGTCGAGCTTTTTCCCTCGCTTGGGATTTTTATCGTCGTCTGTTATGGTCATGCTCCAAAGTGCAATCAATATCTCGTCGAGTCTTAGCATGGAATGTAAATCAAAATCAGCAGCTATTGTTCTGTTTCTTCTACTTGGTTTATCTGCATGCAGTGACCCGAATAACCCTAATATGTTTTCGGCCGTACAAATACCGCAAGATGTACTTAATGAGCCCCGAATCGTTGCCATTCCGGAAAATGTGAATAATCCAGATGTGCCTTTGTTAGGTGAAGTGCCGCCGAAGCCCAAAGATTTTATTACTAAAACTGACAGCTCAAAAATTATTAGCAGTATGGCAGAGGAACGTACGACCGCCGAAAAACTGAGAGATCAGACTGAGCAACCAGAGCCAGCTTTGGCGGCTTCCTATCAACCGGCTGTTCAACAGGTCTTGCCGTCGACACAGCCACCAGGACCCCAGCCGGCATTACAACAAGGCCTGCAACCACCGCTTTTGCCACCAATATTGCATCAATCGCCACAACCATAAAAACAACTATAAAATCTCAGCGCGGTTTCATAAAGTAGTTCGATGTCAACATTCAACATAGCCATTGCGGGATTGGGAACAGTAGGAACGGGCGTTATACGTCTGCTACAGAGCAATGCCGACTTCATCATCGCGCGCACGGGCAGACGCATCATTGTCAAAGCGGTCAGTGCCAGGGATAAAAAGAAAAAGCGCGACTGCGATATGACTGGCTGTGATTGGTTTGACGATCCCCGTCAACTAGCTCAATTGCCTGGTGTCGATGCCGTGGTTGAGTTAATCGGCGGAGCTGAAGGTATTGCGCGTGAGGTTGCCTTATCTGCACTTAAGAGCGGCAAGAACTTTGTTACTGCCAACAAGGCATTACTCGCAGCGCATGGTGCAGAGTTGGCGCGGCTGGCCGAAAGCACTAAAATACAGTTATCATTCGAGGCCTCAGTAGCCGGCGGCATACCAATAATTAAAGGTATCCGCGAGGCCATGGCCGCCAATCGCATTAATTCTGTCCGCGGCATTCTTAATGGTACTTGTAACTATATTTTAACTCGGATGCAGGCGGGCAAATTAAGCTTTAACGATGCCTTACAAGAAGCACAGCGGCATGGATATGCCGAAGCGGATCCTGCCGCAGATATCGATGGCCATGATACGGCACGCAAGGTTGCCATTCTCGCCGCATTGGCATTTGGTGCAGAGCCCGATTTTGCTTCTGTCGAGGTGGAGGGCATTCGAAATATTGCCCCTCTTGATTTACATTTTG
This sequence comes from Alphaproteobacteria bacterium, assembly GCA_013286365.1. Taxonomy (GTDB): domain Bacteria; phylum Pseudomonadota; class Alphaproteobacteria; order UBA9219; family UBA9219; genus JABDFY01. The sequence continues at coordinate 20,825 of JABDFY010000024.1, read as the reverse complement.
CCGATGAACTGCAGCATCGCATCAAGCTTTTGGGTGTAGCGCGTCTAACCGAGGCTGGCTTGGAGCAGTATGTAGGCCCTTGCCTCGTGCCCCAAACATCACCACTGGCGGGCGTTGATGGTGCCTTGAATGCTGTTCAAGTCAAAGGAGATTTTTCTGGAGATTTATTCTTTGAAGGACAGGGCGCAGGCGCAGAGCCAACGGCGAGTGCGGTTGTTGCCGATCTTATCGACTTGGCACGTGGCCATTTTAGCCCAGCTTTCGGTATTCCTGCGGCGCAGCTTAAAAAGCTTAAGGCGGTAAAGGCAGGTTCGGGGCAAATGGCTTGCTGGTATATGCGTCTACAGGTGGTAGATAAACCGGGTGTCGTAGCCGATATTTCGGCTATCTTGCGTGATGAGGCGATCTCAATTGAATCGCTTCTACAACATGGAAGGTCGCAGACAGAATCCGTGCCGGTAGTTATAACAACGCATGCCGCCTCTGCTGAAGTTATGCGCCGAGCCATCGGAAAAATGGCGCGTTTGCCGACTATTATCGGTCAACCGTGTTTACTGCAGATTGAGAACTAAAGGAGAAGACCCATGCGCCTAGAAGATGCCTGTATGGACCGAAATTTGGCGATGGAAGTCGTACGTGTGACAGAAGCCGCGGCTTTGGCCGCTTCACTTCTTGTTGGCCGTGGCGATGAGAAGGCCGCCGATCAGGTTGCTGTCAATGCCATGCGCCGTACCCTTAATTCTCTTGATATTGAAGGTGTCGTTGTGATTGGCGAAGGTGAACGCGATGAAGCGCCGATGTTATATATTGGTGAAAAAGTTGGCACTGGCAAAGGGCCAAAGGTCGATATTGCTCTTGATCCTCTCGAAGGTACAACTATTACAGCACGCGGCGGGAATAATGCCTTGGCTGTCGTTGCTATTGCCGAGGCCGGTGGGTTCCTTCATGCACCAGATGTTTATATGGAAAAGATAGCTATAGGTAGCGGTTTGCCAGACCATATCGTTGATCTTGATGCTTCAGTTGCTGAAAATCTTAAAAATTTGGCCAAAGCAAAGAAAGCAGAGCTGTCTGATTTGCAAGTTTGTATCCTTGAACGTGAAAGGCATGCCGAACTTATTGCCAAAGTCAGAGAAACCGGGGCACGTATTATGTTGATCGGCGATGGTGACGTGTCGGGCGTGATCGCGACATCACAACCTGAAGCCGGGATCGATATCTACATTGGTACAGGCGGTGCACCAGAAGGCGTTTTAGCCGCAGCTGCCTTGCAATGTATCGGCGGTCAAATGCAAGGTCGTCTTGTTTTTCGCAATGAAGATGAAAAAAAGCGCGCGGCAAAAGCTGGAATTACAGATCTTAAAAGAAAATATAGCATGAACGATTTAGCCCATGGCGATGTTATGTTTGCTGCAACCGGCGTCACCAATGGGGCGATGCTGAAGGGCGTGCGGCGATTTGCTGGTGGTGCTATGACGCATTCGGTCGTGATGCGCGCCAAGAGCGGCACGATGCGGTTGATTGAGGCACACCATAATTTCCGGCGTAAGCCGATGATCGAAAGCCTGATGCCTGACTTAGGCATACGCCGGGCGTGATGGAATGTTGGCGGGAGCCTTTGGGACAAATCAAACGGGATCGGCTCACCCCGCATTTCTAGGTGTTGAACAATCATTTTCTGGACGTCGTTGGATTGCAAGGCCCTATGATGAACGTATGGCTTTGGCTCTTGCCCAAAGACACACACTGCCTGATCTTATTGCGCGCAGCTTAAGTGCACGGGGCATTGGCCTTGAAGCAGCACCCAGTTTTCTTGACCCTAAACTGCGCGATCTCCTGCCAAATCCGAGCCAATTTAAGGACATGGATGCTGCCGCCAAGCGGATGGCTGAGGCTCTTCAGAGTGGTGAAAAAATTGCTGTCTATGGTGACTATGACGTCGATGGAGCAACATCATCGGCATTGCTGATAAGGTATGCGCAAGCAGCTGGTACGGCGCTTCGTTTATATGTTCCCGACCGCTTACGTGAAGGCTATGGCCCCAACGTTGCTGCGATGGAACAGCTGGCGCGTGAAGGCATTAAACTTGTGATTTGTGTGGATTGCGGAACAACAGCTTCCGAGCCGCTTCGTTCCGCGCGTGCGTGTGGACTTGATGTTATTGTACTCGATCATCATACGGCAGAACCCACACTGCCTCCTGCCTTTGCTATCGTCAATCCTAACCGTCTCGATGAAAGCGGTGAATATGGTTATCTCGCCGCCGTAGGCGTGACTTATCTTTTTGTTATTGCCGTAAATCGAGTATTGCGCGAAGCCAGTTGGTACACTTCCTCTCGTCCTGAGCCTGATTTGCGCGTTTGGCTCGATCTTGTAGCGCTGGGTTCTATTTGTGATGTTGTTCGGCTTGTTGGCCTTAACCGTGCTTTGGTCGCTCAGGGATTAAAAATTATGGCGCAGCGACGTAATCCTGGGATAGTGGCTCTCGCTACTATTGCTGGCCTTAATGGGCCAATGGACAGTTATGCGGCCGGTTTTATTCTTGGCCCACGCGTTAATGCCGGCGGCCGTGTCGGTGAGGCCGATCTTGGTGGTAAACTACTTTCCACAGACGATCCCTCACTTGCTGCAAGGTTGGCTGAACATCTTCATCAGCTTAATAATGAGCGCCGCGAACTTGAAGCGGGTGTCCTCATAGAGGCGGAAGCTATGGCGCGTTCTGAGACATCGCCAATTGCATTTGTGGCTGGGGAGGGCTGGCATCCGGGTGTGATTGGGATTGTTGCCTCTCGGCTAAAGGACAAATTTCATCATCCCGCGTTGGTCGTTGCGTTGGAAGGCGATTATGGCAAAGGTTCGGGTCGTTCGGTCAATGGTGTAGATCTAGGATCTCACATTATTGCGGCCCGGCAGTCAGGTCTGCTGATCAATGGCGGTGGTCATAAAATGGCGGCCGGCTTTACGGTTGCGCGCGACAAACTTAATGACTTGCGCGATTTCTTAGTAGAACGTATCGGTAAGCAACTTGAAGCCGAACCCTTGCGACCCACATTGACACTTGATGGACTTCTAGCCTCTTCCTCGCTCGATACAGGGTTTGTCCACAAACTTTCTACCCTCGGTCCGTTCGGAACAGGTAATTCGGAACCGCGATTTGCTCTAGCTGATTGTCGCGTTGTTCGGGCCGATATTGTCGGCGAGAAACATGTAAGTCTAATCCTTATGCAAGGCGGCCAACGCCTAAGGGGAATAGCTTTTCGTGCCATGGAAAATAGTCTTGGTACGGCACTCCTAAGTCATAAGGCACAACTCTGTCATTTGGCTGGACATTTGCGCGTGGATGCTTGGCAAGGTGAAGAGCGCGTTCAACTTCACATTGATGATGCGGCTCAAGCCAACTAATTAGGCTGCGGCTTTTGCATCTTGTAATAAGCCGGCCAGTCTTTTTATTCCCTCTTCAATCACGGGCGGATCATTGAGTGAAAAGTTCAGTCTGATGGTATTATGGCCTGAGCGATCGGCATAAAAGGCAGCGCCAGGAACGAAAGCCACACGCGCCTTCTCAATCGCAGTCTTTAGCAACTCGCTGCCGTCAATATGCTGTGGCAGTGTAACCCATAAGAACATTCCACCTTCGGGTTTGGTCCAACTCACATCTTTTGGCATATAAGTCGCCATGGCTTTCAGCATGGCGTCACGCCGTGTCTTATATTTTTTGCGAATTAATTCCGTATGCGGCTCAATAATTGCGGAGGCTACTTCATGCATCACCATTTGATTGAGCGGTGAAACGTGCAAATCGCTGGCTTGCTTGATGAGCACTAGCTTTCGTAAAACAGGTTTTGGCGCTACAACCCAACCAATACGCAACGCTGGGACGATGGATTTTGAGAATGTGCCTAAATAGATCACTTTACAATTATCGATCCCACCAGCACGCTCGACGGCAATTTGCATGATCGATGGTACGCGGTCACCGTCATAGCGGAGTTTTTCATAAGCCGTATCTTCGATTATTGGCACATCGATGATATCGGCAACATCAAGGAGTTGCTTGCGTTGCTCAAGTGTGAGGCTTGTACCGGTTGGATTTTGAAATTCGGGCATTGAATACGCGAATTTCGGTTTCGAATGACCGGGGCCACCATAACTCTCCGGCGTGCGATTGTTGTCTGGACCCGGTAAGACGTCATAAACTGGCTCATAGGCGTTAAATGCCTGTAAGGCGCCAAGATAAGTTGGCCAGCCCACCAGCACAGTGTCACCTGGTGAGATAAAAAGTTTGCCTATGAAATCCAACGCCTGTTGCGATCCATTTGTAATCAAAATATTATCGGCAGTACACTGAACGCCGAGTTTTGCCATATAACCAGCCAACCATTCGCGCAACGGCTGATAACCTTCGCTAACGGCATATTGCAGGGCTGCTGTAGAGCGTTTTGGATCCGTGAGAATATTCTGATACGCCGCAGCAATCTCTTTTTTAGGAAACAAGGCAGGGTCGGGAATGCCGCCGGCAAAGGATATAATATCAGGTTGATCGAGTAGTTTTAGGATTTCACGAATATCCGAGGCCGTCATACGCGAAGTGCGTGAAGCGTAATATTTTGACCAATCTTCCATAAATTCCTCAATATCAGGGTGTCAAACACCCTTTATCGCCCTATCGTAGCCTGCTTTCCTTAGCAACGACAAGAGGATTGGATCAATATTTTTGCTTTGTTGCAGCGCACGAAGGTCAGTCAGATCGATTTAAATATCGACTTCGCGTACAAATTTTGCGTTTTCCTGTATGAACTGAAAGCGTAGCTCCGCTTTACGGCCCATGAGGCTTTCAACTAATGTTTCAGTTTCTTTGATCTCTTTTTGGCTGTCCTTGCCATTGGCAGAGGTAACAATAACGCGTAGGAGAGACCGTCGGCGGGGGTCCATAGTTGTTTCTCGCAGTTGTGCCGGCATCATTTCGCCGAGACCTTTGAAGCGGCTAATTTCAATTTTTCCGCGGCCGCTAAAATCATCCTTTAAAAGAGCGTCTTTGTGGGCATCATCGCGCGCGTAAATAGTCTTCTCACTCTGACTGATGCGGTAGAGCGGTGGCTGGGCCAGATATAGTTTGCCGGCTGTGATCAAGCCCGGCATTTCGCGATAGAAAAATGTCATCAGCAGTGAGGCAATGTGGGCGCCATCAACATCGGCGTCGGTCATGATAATCACACGCTCATAGCGGAGCTTATCGACGTTAAACTCACTACCTATGCCGCAGCCGAGAGCTTGGATTAGGTCCATCAATTCCTGATTATTGCGCATTTTATCGACGGTAGCGCTGGCAACATTGAGGATTTTTCCGCGTAGCGGCAAAATGGCCTGCGTTTCGCGGTTACGGGCCTGTTTCGCTGATCCTCCAGCTGAATCGCCTTCGACCAAAAATACTTCCGTACCTTCGGCACTGCTTTGTGTGCAATCGGCCAATTTACCAGGCAAGCGCAGTTTGCGGGTAGCCGTTTTGCGTGCCAGGTCCTTGGCCTGATTAAGTCTTGCACGCTCTTCAGCCTTGAATATGAGGTGATCGAGGAGTGTTTTACTGCCGACGGCGTCAGCCACAAGCCAATGATCAAAATGATCTTTGATGACTTGATCGACCAAACGTGCGGCCTCGACATTGGCAAGCTTTTCTTTGGTTTGTCCTTGAAATTGAGGATTACGGATAAAGAGGGAAATAAGAACAGCGGCATCGCCGAAAGCCTCGTCGCCCGTAATGGCCGTGGCGCGGCGGTTGCCAACCATCTCACCATAGGCGCGTAAGCCACGCAGTAGGGCCGAGCGCATACCGCTTTCATGGGTTCCACCTTGTGGAGTCGGTATAGTATTGCAATAGGAATGGCAGAAACTCTCGCCGTCTTCCGGCCATGCCACCGCCCACTCAACCTTGCCTTGATTATCTGGCAAATCAGCTATGCCAGCAAAACTTTGTTTGGTTAAGGTTTCGCGTCCTTCGAGTGTGGAAGAAAGATAGTCAGAGAGACCGCCAGGAAAATGTAGGACGGCTTTGGCTGGTGTTTTGTCATCGCCTTTAATGAGGGATGGATCGCATGACCAGTGTATTTCGACGCCACGAAAGAGATATGCCTTCGAGCGCGCCATACGAAACATTGTCGCGGGTCTAAATTTAGACTTGCTGCCAAAGATTGAAATATCCGGGCGAAAAGTAATCGTTGTACCGCGACGATTGACAGCACCACCCTTCTTTAGTTTGCCAAGAGGAGCGCCGCAACTATAGCTTTGAGTATAAAGCAATTTGTCGCGAGCAACTTCAACTGTGAGCTCTTCGGACAATGCGTTTACAACTGAAACGCCAACACCATGTAGGCCACCTGAAGTTTCGTAAACCTTATTCGAAAACTTTCCTCCTGAATGTAGGGTCGTAAGAATAACCTCAAGAGCCGACTTGCCAGGGAATTTCGGATGATTATCGATAGGTATGCCGCGGCCGTTATCGCGTACAGTTACGGTATTATCGGGCAAAAGATTAACTTCGATACGGTCTGCATAGCCAGCCACGGCTTCATCCATGGCGTTATCCATAACCTCGGCGACCAAGTGGTGCATGGCGACTTCGTCGGTACCGCCAATATACATGCCCGGCCGGCGACGAACAGGCTCTAGCCCTTCCAGCACCTCGATATCATGGGCACTATAAGTATCTCTCTTTTTGGCTTTGCTCAGTAAATCAGCCATAAAAACCATATGCTCAATTGATTAAACCGAAGCGCATATAGCATGATTCGGAACGAAAGTGGCTAGACCCTAAAAGAGGACTTAAGTTGCGTGCTTATTCAGAATCATCGCCATCCGCGGTTTCACCAGCACCAATCATGGCGTTGGCGACGAGTCCGGCATTAGCCCTGATTTTGTTCTCTATGGCTGTAGCCATATCAGGGTTATCACGCAGATACTGTTTAGCATTTTCCCGACCCTGGCCTATGCGTTGTCCATCATATGAGAACCAGGCCCCTGATTTCTCAACCACATTAGCTTGAGAGCCGAGATCTACGAGTTCCCCAACTTTGGAGATGCCTTCGCCATACATAATGTCAAATTCAACAACACGGAACGGGGGCGCCATTTTATTTTTTACGACTTTGACGCGTGTCTGATTTCCAACAACGGTTTCGCGATCTTTAATCGCGCCGATCCGTCGTATATCAAGGCGAACTGAAGCATAGAACTTTAAGGCGTTGCCGCCGGTTGTTGTTTCGGGGTTACCGAACATGACGCCAATTTTTAGGCGAATCTGATTGATAAAGATTACCATACAGCGGGATTTAGAAATCGAGCCGGTCAACTTACGTAAAGCCTGTGACATTAAACGGGCTTGTAAGCCAACATGGCTATCGCCCATTTCGCCCTCAAGTTCTGCCCGTGGAACAAGAGCTGCAACAGAATCCACAACGAGCACGTCGACGGCACCAGAACGTACAAGCGTATCGGCAATTTCGAGGGCTTGTTCGCCGGCATCCGGTTGTGAAATCAGAAGCTCGTCAATATTGACGCCGAGTTTTCGGGCATAGGCTGGATCGAGAGCATGTTCGGCGTCTACAAAAGCGCAAGTACCGCCGCTTTTTTGAGCTTGGGCGATAACATGGAGGGCAAGAGTTGTTTTGCCAGAGCTTTCAGGCCCATAAATCTCGACAACACGACCGCGCGGCAAACCGCCGATGCCAAGAGCGATGTCCAACCCTAGTGAACCAGTCGAAATCGTCTCGATCTCAGCTGGCTCATTACCAACACCAAGCTTCATAACCGAGCCTTTGCCGAAGGCACGTTCGATTTGGCTCAAAGCGGCATCAAGGGCTTTTTGACGATCCATGTCTTTATTATCCTTGCTATCTTTGCTGTCTTTTTCGACGACATGGAGATTGGTGGCGCGGGGTGAGCTCATGGTCAACTCCTTCAGTGACTGTAAGTGGGGTGGTTGGGGATCGGCACTTCAATGTTTATGTTTTGTTCTCATAACGCAGAAAGCTAGTTCTTAGCAAGTTCTATTTTTGTTCTTACTCTAATGCATTGTTTTATATAGATTTTGTCCGCATCACGGCCCAAGGGGTAGGGCCCTCGCGTAACTCACTAGTTAAGAGCAGATTATCGAAAGGATCAATCTTTACACTTGGGTCCAAATAATCCTCAAATGGGAACATCGAGGTCTTGTTCTGAATAAACTCGATATCATGACTTGGTGAGAAACGCTCGAGTATAGTTTTTGAGATGGACGGATCATAGCAATCGTGAAGTTCGACAATCAGGTCCATTTTCCGTAATGCCGGGTAGCGTGCCGGATCCAGTAAGTGCATCTCAGCGCCTTCAATATCAACGAGTGCCAACGTCTTCTTTATTGTATAGGCAGCAAAATCTTCACCACGAAACTCACCCGAAATTTTGATGCGATCGCCGACGCCATTTAAAGCGGCTGCAGCCTTACATTTTTCTCGTGCCGCAGGATCGATATCATAAGCATTAATCGCTGTAGTGGGCATGCGCATTGCGAGGCCCACGCTGTAATAACCGAAAGAACAGCCAATATTGAGGATTTGCTGGTAAGGTTCAGCAATGATCCGTTCGATGGCGTTATGAAGTTCCTTTTCATAGCAGCCAAGGAGAACGGCGCCGGAGTGTTGCTCTATACCTTCGGATAATAAGGCCATGCCTTTAAATGGCCCTGAGAGAACCCGGCCACCAGTCAGACACTTCAGCATATAATTTAGCGCCATGCTGTGCAGGGTGATAAGAGACTTCCACAATTCTCTGAGCTTAACATCCGGGCCGGCATCGCTTTGGATAATTTTCTGGGCAGCATCGATGAATACGGTTGCCTGCTCGGGGGGATATTTCATGAGATTGCATTTGTTTGAGGGATGGTTAAACCTCAATATTGATCAATAATACATCAATTGTCTAACCATTACACTTATTTCTATGGTATCCGCCCATTGAGCCTGGGATATATATTTTCTAGAGTATGAAGAAGATCAACAACTCGTTGCGGAGCCAAAGATGAACAAAGGCAAACCCTTTCCTCATAAAGCCATCAATGCGAAAGCGGAGAAGGAACTGGTTGAGGCCATGCTGACATTGCGTAACGCGGATGAGTGTCGCCGTTTTTTGTATGATCTTTGCACACCCAAAGAAATCGCCGACTTGGCTGATCGTTGGTGGGTCGCACGGCTGTTGGATGAAGGCAAACATTCCTATCGCGACATCCATGTTCTGACCAAAGTTAGTGTAACGACGATTGGTCGGGTTGCCCGCTTTTTGCAACAAGAGTCATTTAAGGGTTACCGGTTAGTTTTAGACCGTTTGAAAGGTTCTCGGCGCTAAAAGCCGTTAGATTTGCCAAAAAGTTTTACGTAAAGACCAACATACGGCTCTCGCTATACGCCACGTTGAGGCTATTCGTGTTGCTTGAGTTGATCGGCGATGTTCGCTCAAATCACGCCAGTTTTTAAGTGTCATAGAGATAGCATCCCAGCGCACGATGGCTGTTTTCAAATGGCAAAGGGCAAGGATGTTGCCGATAATATGAAACGGCAATAATGGCCAGAACAGAATATCCGGCATGTTCTTCGTGAATATCCATATAAGATTTCGGGTTAATTGAAAGATTGAGCTATCCGTATCAGGTGGTGCATCGTGACGAACCATGGCCTCACAGACCAAAACTATTTGATAACCCCTAAGCCTCAATCGAAAACCAAGATCGACATCATGGCCAAAGCTAGAAAAACGTTCATCAAACCCTTGTACTTCCCGAAAAGCCTCGGCATGAAGCAAGGTAGCGGTTGCAGAAGGTGCGAAGACTTCGCTCTCGTCGGGCAGGTCTTCTAGGGCTCGAGCCTTAGCTATAAGCCACGAAAAGCCGGCAAAATTATAGTTATAACCGCAGCCATCGAGAATTTCCGGATCGGCGTCGCTAATTTGAGCGGAGGCAAAAGCTGCACAAGCTGGATGGCGTTTGGTCGCCGTCATCAATGTCATCAACCATTCCGGTTCGACATAGCAATGGGGTGATATTATCGCCAGCCATTCGCCTTTTGCTATCTTGGCAGCGTGATTGTTACCACCGGCAGAGCCAATATTCTCAGATGATTTGATCATCCGAAATCTCTGGTCGGGGAGGGGGGTGCAATCTGAGCCGTCGGTTGAAGTGTTGTCAAAAACGATAGCTTCAAAATTAATGTAAGTTTGTGCCGCAAGACAAGTTAAACACCGTTTCAGTCTGTCGCCGCTGTTGTCGTTGACGATGATGATAGAAACGAACATGTAATGTTCAAACTATGATTATAGTGCAGCTGTTGCAGATTCCAGCCAATTGGTCTCGGTCTTATCCATCATGGGTCGCAAGGCTTCTCGCACACGCGTATGATAGGTGTTGATCCAACTGCGCTCGCTTTCGCTTAGCATGAAAGTATCGATGGCGCGGCGATCGATGGGTACAAGTGTCAAAGTTTCAAAACCTAGCATCTTGCGTTCACCGCCGCCGATTTCGGCGGCTTCAGTGACATATTGTAGGTTCTCGATGCGAATACCGTAATGTCCGGCCTTATAGTATCCAGGTTCGTTTGATACCACCATGCCGGGTTTGAGAGCCACCCGGTTTCGTTTGGAGATGCCTTGCGGTCCTTCATGAACACCAAGATAACTGCCGACGCCGTGGCCAGTGCCATGATTATAATCTACGCCTGCAGCCCATAAATACTGCCGAGCGAGAACATCCAGCTCGGCGCCAGTAGTTCCTTCAGGAAAGCGGATCATGGCCAAAGCGATATGGCCTTTAAGAACGCGTGTAAAACGTTCGCGCATTTCTTGTGTGATGCTTCCGATGGCTACGGTTCGTGTGACATCGGTTGTGCCATCGAGATATTGTCCGCCACTATCCAGAAGATAGAACTGACCTTTTTCAAGTTTGCGGTTGCTGGATTGCGATGCACGGTAGTGTACGATGGCACCATTAGGGCCAGCGCCAGAGATGGTATCAAAGCTGGGGCCACGGTAAAGATTGTTGGCGCTACGAAATTCGCTCAATTTTTCTCCCGCAGATATCTCTGTAACGGAACCAGATAGAATACTGTGTTCGAGCCAAGTAAAAAATTTAACGAGCGCGGCGCCATCACGACGGTGGGCTGTTGCCATACCTTCGAGCTCGACTGGATTTTTGCAGGCCTTGGGTAATGAACAAGGATCATCGCCCAAATCAAGCTTGGCGTCGGCATTTTTCAAACGCTCGATGATCCAGCTTGCCGTTTCCGAGGGATCGACGCGGATGGCTTGCTCCGCATTGGCTAGTTTATCGAGGGCGGATTTGAATTCGCTCGGCTCACGCGGCGTTACCTGCGAGCCGAGATGATGCTGCAAGCCTTTTGTAAGTTTAAGCGGATCAACAAACCAATCAACCGAAGCATCCGTGTGCAGAACGGCAAAGCTGAGTGGCAAGGGTGTATTTGGAATATCGTTGCCACGAACATTAAGCAGCCACGCAATCGAAGCGCAATCGGTAATGACAGCGGCGCTTAATCCGTCACGTTTAAGCTCACCAGCAATAACATGCCGTTTTTCGCCCGAAGTTTTTCCGGCGTAAACCATTTCGTGGGCAAAAATGGGTTCGCTAGGGGGCGCGGGGCGTTCGGTCCAAAGGACATCGACGAGATTACGTTCAAACGGAACTAATTCAGCACCAACTTTTGCTAAAGCTTTCTGCAGGCGCTCAACACCTGCGGCCGTATGCAACCAAGGATCATAAGCAAGCTTCATCTTGGCTTTGGCATTTTCACTGAGCCAATCAGTCGGTGAAGTAACTGTGCCGTCATAAATACTGTAAAGACTTCCGGGGATCTGTTGACTGGCTTGCAGGGTATAGCGCCCATCAGTAAAAAATAGCGCTTTATCCATCATCACGATAATAAAAGCGGCGGAACCGGTGAAGCCCGACATAAATGAAACACGCTGTGCCGATGATGGAACATATTCGCTTTGATATTCGTCGGACATCGGAATGAAGTAGCCATCGTAACCGAGCTTTGTGAGCTCGGCACGCAGGGTCTTGAGACGGGAGCTATAATCGGGGGCAGGCATGATGGCTATCATGCCTTTGTTGGCCGCTTTAACGCAAGCACTGACCATCCGTTAAGTTTCAAATGTTTCACTAGGTATAACCCTTTGAGGCGGTGCGCGGCTAATACCATGTTGGCTTGCTGATTAAGGAGGCCCGATAAGATTGCCAGCCCACCCGGTCGCAAATTATCTTTTAAGTCTTTTGCCATTTCGCTTAAAGGGCGGGCAAAAATATTGGCCATAATTATATCGTAAGGCGCATTTCGTTGTACCAAAAGAGAGCTGTAGCCATAACTGCGCCCAACACTTACGTGGTTTTGCAGTCCATTTAAGCGGACATTATTTTTAGCAATTTGAATCGAATCGGTATCAAGATCGACGGCCGTGGCGCGGCCACGGCAAACTTGTGCGTAGGCCATGGCTAAAATACCGGAGCCGCAGCCCATATCGAGCATGCGTAGAGGCGGTTCAACTCTTTTTAGTAGCCAATCAAGCATTTCAAGACAACCGCGTGTTGTCGGATGCTCGCCTGTGCCAAAAGCGTTTGTCGCATCGATTTGTAGCGCAAAGCGTCGTTGCGGAACGGCGCGCCGATGCGCAGCCCCATGTACTGTCCACCGTGCAATACGGATGGGTGGAAAATCGGCCGCAACTTTCTTGAGCCAATTTTGGTTATCGAGTTTTTGGATGAATATTTTGGGCGGCTTGGCGCCCTTCATGATCGCTAATATTGAAAGCGAGGAATGGAGTGTGGTTAAGCCGGGCTCATGATCGTAAAATGCCTCGATCTGTGATCCTTCCTGTCGTGGTTGGGTCAGTATACTGACGGCCAGTGCCGATCGCTCTAGGTATTCAACGAAAGTATCGGTAAGAACTTTCGTTGTAGAAATGGATATCATCCATAGTCTAGGGATCATAGACATTGAATTTCATTTAGCCGGCTTAACAAAGGATTCCATCACTTTTTTCAAACCAGCCTTTTCAAAATTAATTTCAAGCTTGTCGTGATCGATGCGTTTAACTATGCCATAACCAAATTTTTCGTGAAAGATCCGGTCACCCACATTCACGGCACCTTCGGCCCGGATGGGCTTAATTTCATATGATTTACCCTCGATTTCCGTGACCTTTGGACGCGTCGGCAAACGATTTTGTCCACGTTGACCGGCCTGCAATTGTTGCCACAAGGTTGGAATTCGTTCGATATGTTCTTTTTGCCACATATTGCTTGATGAATGAGTGTTGGAACTTATTGTCGATCTCTTTTCGATATGCTCGTCGGGTAATTCGGTGATGAAGCGCGAGGGCAACGCATTAATCCAACTGCCGTGTAAATGTCTATTTGCTACATGTGAAATATAAGCACGGGCTTTTGATCGTGTAATGCCAACATAGGCGAGACGACGTTCTTCTTCCAATCCTTGACCACCATTTTCTTCCAGGGCGCGGCGGCTAGGAAAGATTTCTTCCTCCCAACCCGGTAAGAACACGATATCAAATTCCAGACCTTTGGCGCCATGCAAGGTCATAAGACTGACTTGTTCGCCAACGCTTCTTTCGGTTGCTTCCAAAACCAAGCTGACATGTTCCAGAAAGGCCGGCAACGTATCGAATTCAGCGAGGGCGCTGACAAATTCTTTAAGGTTATCTAGTCTTCCCGGCGCTTCTGGTGATTTATCCGCTTGCCACATGCCGGTATAGCCGGATTCGTCGAGTACAATCTGTGCAACATCAGCGTGCGACATAGTCTGTAGCAATTCACGCCAATGGACAAAAGATTCCATAAGTGAGCGCAAAGTACTGCGCAGCTTCGGTTTCAACTCGTCAGTTTCGACCAATCGTGCGGTGGCTTCTGTTAGTGAGATTTGTGCTTCCCGCGCAAAATTATACAATTGCTGCAAGGCAGCTGGACCAATTCCACGCTTGGGTGCGTTGATAATACGCTCAAAAGCAAGGTCGTCTCCGGGCGCCGCCAAGAGGCGCAGATAAGCTAGGGCGTCTCGGATCTCTTGGCGTTCGTAGAAGCGGGCGCCAACCAGAACCCGATAGGGTATGCCAAGCGTGATAAACCGTTCTTCAAACTGCCTGGTCTGAAATCCTGCCCGTACCATCACGGCCATTTCATTGAGAGGTATTTTGGCGCGTTGCAAAGCTTCGACTTCGTCGGCGACCCAGCGGGCCTCTTCCTCGCCATCCCAAAGCGTTCGGACATGAACTTTTTCACCGGGTTCAGCCGAGGTCCATAATGTTTTGCCCAGCCGCATGCGGTTGTTCGCTATAAGGTGCGAGGCTGCAGCAAGAATATTTCCTGTCGAGCGGTAATTTTGTTCGAGGCGAATGACTTGAGCGCCGGGAAAATCTTCCTCAAACCGTAAAATATTTCCAATCTCAGCGCCACGCCAGCCATAAATCGACTGATCTTCATCGCCCACGCAGCATATATTGTGATGTCCTTGTGCTAAAAGGCGAAGCCATAAATATTGTGCGACGTTCGTATCTTGATACTCATCAACGAGAATGTAACGGAAGCGATTGTGCATGGCTGCCAGCACATCCGGATGGTTCTTGAGTATTGTTAGTTGGTGGAGAAGCAAATCGCCAAAATCGCATGCGTTTAAACTTCGTAGGCGTTCTTGGTATTGGGCATAAAGCTTTGTCAACTTACCGTTGGCAAGTTGGCTGGTTTCGTTGCGCACGTCTTCGGGTAATAGGCCGCGATCTTTCCAGCGGCTAATCACAGACAAGATGACACGAGGCGGCGATTTCTTATCGTCGATATTCTCCGCTTCACACAGTTGTTTGATCAAGCGTAATTGGTCGTCTTCATCTAAAATAGTAAAACTAGGTTTAAGTCCTACCAACTCAGCATGTGGCCGCAATAGACGCGCCGCCAGGGAGTGAAAGGTACCAAGAAACCAGCCTTCGACTGAACGACCGAGCATATCTGAGATGCGCGTGCGCACCTCGGCGGCAGCTTTATTGGTGAATGTGACGGCGAGAATTTGGCCAGGCAGCGCTTTACCTGTTGTAAGTAAATGAACCAATCTTGCCGTCAGGACGCGTGTTTTACCCGTTCCAGCACCAGCAAGCACCAAGACGGCACCATCCATGGCCACCACAGCCGCACGTTGCGCTGGGTTCAATTCGCGCCAATAAGCAGGATCATCAACAGTCGATAGAGCAGGTTGCGTCATAAAGGGGGGATAACGTAAGGCGCTGGTTCCGGCAAGCGGCAAAAGATCTTATGAAGTTTTGCTGTCCGTTTTAGCCTTAAGAGCGGCAATTTGCTCCGGGCTCATCAACTGGCTCACCACTTTGTTACGCCCGGTCTGCTTGGCTTCATAAAGGGCGCTATCGGCGCGCGCGATGAAAGTTTCGGCTTCTTCGCCGATGCAATATTCCGTTGCCCCGATCGAAATTGTGATGACGCCCAGTGTTTCATTAGTGCTGCGACGCCGGATCTGCTTGGTTCCTAAGCTGGCGCGCAGCTGGTTGGCCACTTTTTCGGCGTCTGTGACGCGCGTTTGCGGCAATAATATAACGAATTCTTCGCCACCGTAGCGCGCAATGATATCACGACCTTTAAGGTTTTCAACCAAGGTTCGGGCGACGAGGCGTAGCACCTGATCACCGACAATGTGACCGTAAGAATCGTTAAATTTTTTGAAGTGATCGATGTCGATCACTAGTAACGTGAGCGGCATTTGTGTTTCTTCGGCCTCGACGGTTGCTCGCGCAAGTTCATTATTGAAGAATTTGCGATTGCCAACTTCGGTTAGTGGATCGACGAGGGATTCTTTGCGCACGACATCGAGATTAAAACGCACTTCGGTGAGTTGTTGTGTTGATTGTGCCAACTGAGTATGCAGACGTTGATTTTGCTCGGCCATGACCCGTGTTTCGGCGGCAACCTTTTTTACCATGTCGCGAATTTGATCTAAAGATGCGGTCGTTTCGAGTTTACCGGAGAAAGTATCCAAGGTCTGACTGAATTTATTTGTTCCTGAGGCGGCTTTATCGATGATGTTGAGCACATGCTTTAATTCTGCTTCGATGGCGGTATTGCTGTTCTTCAACATTTTCTGTTCGGCTTCGAGGCCAAGATGGACTTGGTACAATTCCGTACATTGTTGTTGAGTGAGGGCTCCGTATTGGTTCAACAATACGTCCATGGCCATTGTTAGATTCGGGTTTTCCCCTGAAAAGTAGCAATAATATACGGCATAGTTGTTGGGTACCGGTGGCAAACCTTCGCGGCGCAAACGCTCAATCGCTTGTTTGGCCCAATTTTCTGCCTGATGTAATTGACCGCCGATTGCCACTTAAACCTCATAAACCTTGAATATATTTCTGGACTTCGGGATGGATAGTAATGGGTAAGCACGATTCGGCAAATCAGAAACACCCTAAGGTAAGGTCGTTACCAGCCAGTTAAAGAATGGCCATTTTTTCAACCTTAAAGGGAGTAAAATGGTAGAAAGCGCACAGATTTTCGGTTTACTCTGCCGTCATCTGCACATCTTCGGGCGGGGCCGTTTTGAGGCGTTTAATCGCCAACTTGTTGAGGGCATGAATATAAGCCCGGGCTGATGCCACGATAGTGTCAGGGTCTGCGCTTTGACCATTAACGGTTCGACCATTTTCCTCAAGTCGCACGGTTACTTCGGCTTGTGCATCGGTGCCGGCTGTCACGGCGCTGACTTGATAGAGCAGCAACTTGGCTTGATGAGGCATCAAATCTTTGACGGCATTGAAAGTTGCATCCACAGGTCCATTGCCGGTTGCTACTGATGAAACCTTTTTGCCATCAATCTCAAGCTCCAGTGTTGCACGTTGTGGCCCCTTTGACCCCGCCTGAACTTCAAGTGAAATGAAGCGCACGCGGTCGTGAGCGTGGGCCACTTCATCATCAACCAAAGCCATAATGTCTTCATCGAAGATATCTTTTTTGCGGTCAGCCAGATCTTTGAAGCGATTAAAGGCTTCTGTTAAAGCATTGTCGCCCAATGTATAGCCAAGTTCTAAAAGTTTGCTGCGAAAGGCATTGCGGCCAGACAATTTGCCGAGTTTAAGCGAAGTCTTTGTCAGGCCTACCGATTGGGGTGTCATGATTTCATAGGTCTGGCGATTTTTAATCATGCCGTCCTGATGGATGCCACTTTCGTGGGCGAAGGCATTGGCGCCCACAACGGCCTTATTGGGCTGAACTGGAAAGCCGGTGATCGTCGAGACTAAATGCGAAGCACGCATTATCACTTCAGTATTAATACCGGTTGTGAAGGGCATCAGGTCATGGCGCACTTTGAGCGACATGACAATTTCTTCCAAAGCAGCATTGCCGGCGCGTTCGCCGAGCCCGTTGATAGTACATTCAACCTGACGCGCGCCATTGATAACGCCAGCGAGTGAATTGGCGACGGCTAAACCAAGATCATTATGGCAGTGCGTTGAGACTATGGCCTGATCAATATTGGGAACACGGTTGATCAACATTTTAATCAGATCTGCATATTCTTGTGGTGTGGTATAGCCGACGGTGTCGGGAATATTAACCGTGCGGGCGCCGGCTTTAATGGCGGCTTCCACGCAGCGACAAAGGAAATCATGCTCACTGCGTGTCCCGTCTTCGGCGCTCCACTCGACATCATCGCACAGCTTGCGCGCCAAAGTTACGCTGTCGATGACGGCTTGCAGAACTTTTGGCGGTTCCATTTGCAGTTTATGCTTCATATGCAATGGCGATGTTGCGAGGAAGATATGGATACGGCTTTGTGCAGCCGGTTTGAGGGCTTCTGCCGCACGCTCGATATCTGGCGCACGTGCTCTGGCGAGACCGCAGATTGTGGAATTTTTGATCGTCTTGGCAATTTCATTCACTGCCTCAAAATCGCCGTTAGAAGCAATGGGGAACCCGGCCTCGATTACATCGACGCCTAGTTCTTCGAGCACGAAAGCAATTCGGCGTTTTTCCTCAAGGTTCATGGCGGCACCGGGCGACTGTTCGCCATCGCGCAAGGTCGTATCGAAAATAATAACGCGGTTTTGGTTACGCGGTTCTACTGCAGAACTCATGGTTCGAAGATATCCTATCTCGTTGATATCGCGCCAAAATTGGCAATAAAATAACTCAGATGATTAAGTTTAGCTCATCTTCTGTCGTGAGTAAATGGTTTCAACCCCACATTACGGCTTCTTGTCCCGTCGCCAATGAAAATTAAGACAGCCCTTGCGCTCAGGGGCGGGGTGGCTCTAGAAGGACAATATATATTCAATCTATTGGACAAAAAATTATGTCGCGAAAATTAACTGGGATTACCAACAACACCCGTAGACCTCTTTGTCTTTTGTTTGTCTTAACCGTGCTGAGTGCCTGCGGCTATCAGTCCGATCAGACAAAACCAGCTACGAAAGCAGGGCAAGACGATGATCGTTCGCAAAAGCTTACGATCCTGGCGTATGATCATTTTTATCGCCAGCAAGAAGCTCTCGATGTTGTCGATGTTGACTGTTCGCAGGAAGTATTGGCGAGACTGAACGTCCGAGGAAGTGAAATAATTGCTCCATCCCAAAACAAAAACTGTTCTAAATTTGCTGCATTGGTGGTTGATCGACTTGCGAAGGTTAGCAAGGTCTTGGGCGACATGGCAGATGAGTTCCGCGAAGCTCCTCCCAACCTAATCAACGATCCACAATTTGTAGGGCAGACCAAGCTGGCATATTCGAATTACGTTACGTTTAATGCGTTCGGTCAGGCCGCGCTACAAATTTTAATGTCACTATCATTTAAAATGTCTGAAGGGCCAAAACAGGATGCGTATATGAACGTCATGAATGGACAGCAGGCAGAATTTGATGACATATCAATAGATGCTCGCCAGCAGATAGGCATTGCGCTAAGCATGGTGGCTATTCAGGAAGGAATAGAAGGAGTCAAAAAAACTCCGCGCACAAAACCAATTCCAGAGTTTCAATCGCCATGGCTCACGTATAATAATGCGTTGCCTTATCGTTTGAGCGCGAAGGTCGGGCAAGTAACTCTCACTCAATAGTCCCCGCGATATCTTCTGCCGATTATACTTTAATTTAGGCTGAAATAATAAGCTCTTAGTTATTGGAGTTCTTAGCTGGCCAATCTGGGGTTGATCCCCCCATTTCTATCCGGCCAAAGCAATTATAAATGTTCTTATTGAGGTATCATTTCTTATACGAAACGAGTATCCACCCTACCGTTAATCTTTTGTAATCCTTACAGTTTATATAGAATGGTATTAAAGAGCCTTCCAAAACGTAGTCCCCAATTTTCTAATGTGCCATATTGTGAAATCCAATCACCGCAGAGCACTTCTGATTAGTGGATCGGCACTGGCGATCAACGCCGTGCTAACTGGGGCTATTTTTCTTGTTCCTGAAAAAGCCCACGCCTGCACTACTGTAAACAGTGGTACCACCACGATTAATAACTCTGCAGATTCATGCCTAACATGGACTGGCGGGAATATTAGTATTACTGGAACTGGTACTATTTTGGGAGCAGAAACAGGTATTACATCTAGTGGCAACGATGGGAGTATTTCAAATAGCGGATATATTAATGGCGACTATATGGCTGGTATTTTCAATAACGGCGGTACAATCACGACGATTAGCAATAACCTAGGTGGAACCATTGTTGGGGGTAGCAGTAGTAATGCAATTCAAAATAATTCGGGCACGATCGGCACGATCATAAATAGCGGCATCATAGGTTATGGCCCTACTGGCGGTGCTGCGGGCATAGGTAATCTTGGCGTTATCAACACGATAATTAACAATGCTACCGGTACTATCACAAGCGGTGCAACTGGCATATACAACGGTAATATCATAGGTGTAATAAACAATTACGGCTTTATTCGTGGTTATGGCGGTATTAGCCAACAAGCCGATCTTAATGCTCTCAATAATTATGCTGGAGGTACCATCCTTGGTTCGGGTGCTACTGGCATCTATAATTCTGGCAGCATAGGCACGATTACCAACAGCGGTACAATCTCTGGAGTAACTTTTGGTATCTATAACCAAGCTACCATCAGCACCATATCCAACACAAACGGCGGGCTAATCACAGGTACAACTGGTATCAAGAATATTGCAACGATTGGTAGCCTCAGCAATAGCGGCACGATCAGCGGCAGCGCTTATGCGGTTTATAGTACGGGTGCTGGGGCCACCATCCAGAGCGCCATTTCCAATAGCGGCACCATCGCTGGCAATATCAATGTGAACCAAGGGCTCACGATCACAGGCGGCAGTTCTGGTGGTTACGGAACTCTCGCAGGTTACAATGGCTCGATCGGCACCATCACGACTAACAACAATAATCTGACCTTTGATAGTCATGCCTATCAGCTCTTAGACGACAATATTAATGTAGGATCTTCAGACACAGTCTTTAACAATGGTGCCCTTAGGGTAAATGCCACTCACAGCATCACAGGGAACTATAGCCAGGGCTCAGGCGGTCTTTTAGTTATAGGCGTCACCGATACCAGCCATTATGGTCAGCTGATTGTCTCAGGCTCAGCCGCCATGACTAACGCCGAAGTCTTTATTGCTGCTACATCCGGCTCACTAGCCTCAAACGAAACCTTTACCATTGTCCAAGCGGCAACGGCAGGCACCAGCTACACCGGTGTTAGTGCATCGGCTACTGGGTTTACGGCGTCGTCTTCTTCCATTATCGC